>DASVOY010000631.1:0-17268 GCA_036383115.1 Allostellaceae bacterium | reverse complement strand
GCCCTTGCCGAAATGCA
Source organism: Allostellaceae bacterium (assembly GCA_036383115.1). Taxonomy (GTDB): domain Bacteria; phylum Pseudomonadota; class Alphaproteobacteria; order ATCC43930; family CGMCC-115725; genus DAHUYF01. The sequence goes on along the minus strand of DASVOY010000631.1, from coordinate 17,251 downwards.
TGGCGCGGACCGCGGCCTTGGCGCGCTCCTGGGCCTCGGCATCGGTGATGTGGCCGAGCTTCGCCTCCTCGGCGATGGCGCGAAGCAGCGTGGCGGCGCTCTGAACCTCGTTGCGGATCGCATTCTCGCGCTCTTCGAAGAGCGTGTTGCGCAACGCCTTGAGCTGGACGGCGAAGGCGGACATGCTGACGATGATGGCAACGCCGACGAGGAGCGCGAGGCGACGAGGGATCGTCAACCGGCCTTGTGTCGCGGGCGCGTTCATCGGTCGTCTGGGGGTGCGAACAGTGTTTGCCATCGGGCAAGCCTTCGTATCGAGATTGGGCGAGGCGCTCCGTCGGCCGAATACTCGACATTGATGAGGCCGGCAGACAGATCTTAAGTTCCGGCACAATTCTTACTAAACCATTGCTCCGCCGCCAAAATGTGGCGATGGCCCAACAGTAACGGCCGCATCCCTGCCATGCAGGCGCCGGTGGCTGGTCCGTCCGACCCGTCCGTTCGGATAAAAAGCCCACGGCGAGCAGGTCCTGCGCCTGCTCAACGGCCACCCTCGTCGCCCCTCCGACGTCTACGACCGCATGCCGGTGATCGAGGCGCTCATCGCGCGCGGATCGCGCATCGGCCAGCGACCGGAATCGACCTGGGCGAGGAAATCGCCGACGATGCGGTTGTACTCGGCCGGTGCCTCGAGGTTGATGGCATGGCCGCAATTCGGCATGACCGCGAGCGCCGCGGACGGGATCGTCTGCTTCATCAGTATGCCCGGCAGCAGGCAGGGCCAGTCCTCGTCGCCGTGCAGCACGAGCGTCGGCACGGTAAGGCGTTGCATCGGCTCGGTCAGGTCGTAGAGCGAGGGGCGCTCGCGCTGCACGCCGAGCTGGGTGTTCGCCGAGCCCAGCCCCGAATGCTCCGCCAGCAGGCGCTGGAACTCGGCAAAGCCGCGCGGGTCCTTGTTCTGGAACTGCACGCGGGTAGGGCCGAACGCGTATCGCTCGGCGAAGGCCGCCATGCCCGAGGATTTGATGAACTCGGCGATCGTGCCCGCCTCGGCGCGGAAGCGCTCGCGCTGTGTGGGCTCCGCGCCATAGCCGCAGCCGCCGACGCACAGCGAGCGGGCGCGCTCGGCATGGCGGAAACCGAAATGGAGTGTAGCGAAGCCGCCCATTGAAAGGCCTACGACATGCGCACGGTCGATGCGCAGATGATCGAGCACCGCGGCGATGTCATCGGCGGCGCGCGCCTGCGAATAGGCGGCCGGACTATCCGGCACGTCGGAGGGCGGATATCCCCGCGCGTTGAAGGCAATCGCGCGGTAGCGCTGGCCGAAATGCCGGAGCTGCGGCTCCCAGCTGCGGCAATCGCCGGCGAATTCGTGGACGAAGATCACCGGCGCGCCAGCGCCCGTCTCCTCGTAATGGAGCCCTACTCCGTCATCGGTCCTCGCTTGCGGCATCTTTTCCCTCCTTCGTTTATCGTCCGGCGATGGCGTCGAGCGTGCCGCGCCAGTCGGCATCCTTGGCGGACTTGAGCATGGGCACCTCGGCCACACGGTCGGCCAGCCAGTCCTGGCGCCCGGCGATGGCCTGCGCCATCAGCGGCGCCAGGCCCGTCTCCGCGACGGTGGTCGCCGATTCGCGCATCTCCGCCGCGCGACGGCGCCCGTGCTCGATGACGCGGCCAAGCCAATAGCCGCCGAGCTTCTCCCAATCCATGCCGGGGTATGTTTTCTGGAGGGAGGCAATGACCGAATCCTCCACGCCGTAATGCCGCGCCGCGTAGAGGCCCTCGACGGCGAGCGCCTCCAGCCCCTTCATCATGATGCTGCGGCACATCTTGGTGGCGGAGGCCTTGCCGATCTCGGCCGCTGCCACCTCGAGCGCCATGCCGGCGGGCGCGAGGACGTCCTTGAGCGCGCCGGCGTGCCGCCCGCCGAGCAGGATCGGCACTTTCAGCCCATAGGGCGCCACTGCCGCCATCACCGCGGCCTCGACATAATGTGCGCCGGAGCGCTCGACCGCGGCGGCGCTCAAGCGCTTGGTGTCGGGCGAGACCGAGTTGACATCGAGGAAGAGCTGTCCCGGTTTCAGGAAAGACGCCGCGCCCTCGGCCACGCGCTGCGCCGACGCCGCGGTAACTGCCGAGATCGTGACCGACGCGCCCGCGACCGCCTCGGCCGCCGACGTGCAGGCCACCACGCGGAGCGACCGCGCCTTCTCGCGCATCGGCGGCGCGGTCTTGGGGTCGTCCATCAGGATGTCGTAGGCGGCGACGTCGTGACGGCCGGAGCCGATCAGGTCGCGGGCGAAGATCCCGCCGACCTCGCCGAAGCCGATGATCGCAATGCGTCTTGGGTCAAGCGTCGGCACCGAGTTCTCCCTTTGGCTTCTTCAGCAGCGATGGATCGTGCAGCGTCGTGTCCTGGCCGCGCACGGGATCGGCGATCGCCTGCTCCAGGCTGTGCACCCATTTCCATTCGGCGGGAGGACGCACATGGCCGTCGCTGCCGACCTGGTCGAGCCCCCAATAAATCTCCAGGCGGTGACCGTCGGGATCGCGGAACTCGACGGCGATCTGGCAGCCGGCGCGGCGCCGGCCCTCGAAATCGATCGGCACGCCATGCTGGCGCAGGTGGTCGCGCGCCCGCAGAACTTCATCGAGCGTCGCAACTTCGAAGGCCAAGTGATTGAGCTCTATGTTTTCTGACGGCCGCTCAAGCGACCCCACCAGGGCCACGCCATGGTGGTCGGCATTGCAGCGCATGAACACCATGCCGCCCGGCACCATCTCCGGCGGATAGATGTCCGAAACAGAAAAACCAAGCACCTGCGTATAGAATTTCACGGCGCGGTCCAAATCGCTGACATTGAGCACGACGTGGCCAAGCTTGCCGATCCGAAACGGCAAGCCCGTCGCCCGCTGCAAGCGCTTCGGTGCTTCGCTCATCTTTTCCTCTTCCTCCCGCGAGCCCTCTTGCCCGTGATTATGCGCGGATTGCTGCGGGCTCGCCAGCCGGTCGCGCTTGGCGCAGAATGTGCCAAGCGCGCAGCATCGAGCAAGATCAAGGAGATGTGATTGACTCTTTATCGTGGGATGGATGGCGCGGCGCTCGATGCCGCCTACGACAACGGCGCGGCCGTCGCCGACAGCGCCCGCTTCATCGCCGCGTGGGAGCGGCGCAGCGCCGCGCTCCGCGCCGCGATGCCACAGCATGTCGACCTGCGCTACGGCGATCACGAGCGCAACCGCATTGATTTCTTCGCCGCCTCGGCGCGCCGCGCGCCGACGCTGCTCTTCATCCATGGCGGCTACTGGCAGAGCCGCGCCAAGGAAATCTTCAGCTTCGTCGCCGAAGGGCCGCTCCGCCTCGGCATGAACGTCGCGCTGATAGGCTACACGCTGGCGCCCGAAGCACGGCTCGACGACATCGTCGGCGAGTGCCGCCGCGCGCTCGCCTGGCTCGTCGCGCATCTCGGCGATCTCGGCGGCGATCCCGAGCGGATCCATGTCGCGGGCTGGTCGGCCGGCGGGCACCTGACGGCGATGCTCATGGACGAGCCCAAGGTGAAGGGCGCCCTCGCCATCAGCGGCATCTACGATCTCGAGCCGATCCGACTCTGCTATCTCAACGACAAGCTGCGACTGGATGACGCGGAGGCTCGGCGCAACTCACCCCTCCTGCATCTCCCGGCGCGCGCGGCTCACCTCATCGTCACCGTCGGCGGCGACGAGCTGCCGGAGTTGCGCCGCCAGTCGGAGACGTACTACGCCGCATGGCGCGAGGCCAGTCTCTCCGCAGAGTTCGTGCCGCTGCCGGGGCGACATCACTTCACGGCTCTCGAAGAATTGTCGCGGCCCGAAGGCGTACTCATGAAAGCACTCGCGCGACGCATTTTGTAAGGATACTGTAAGGAATTCTCGGCCGGTACTGTCCGGCGCAGCATGAAAATTTTTTCACGCGCGCGGGGATGCGTTGGCATTCGCCTGCCTAAGAATTCGTACCCTCGTCATCCTGACGAGGGGCCACGCGCAGTTGACTGGCCGGCCGTCCCTGGGATGGCCGGCTTTTTTTGGGATCGGCGCGACGTGTTGTCGGATCGGGCTCAACCCGCCTTGCCGCCGAGCAGCGGCATGAGCGCGGCGCCCGGCAGCTGCACCAAGCCTGGCGGCAAATCGAAGAGGCCCGGGTCCTGCCGCCCGGGCTGCAGCTTGTCGAGCTCCATGCGGATCGCGGTCGGGCGGCTGGCCCCGGGCCGCTGCACCGTGCCGTCGAGCCGCATCAGCACGCCGTCGGGACTGACCCAGGCGAAGCCCTGCGCCTGCATGCCGTCGGCCGCGGTGCGATCGATGCGGAATTTGGTGGTGCGCACGCCGTTGACGATCTCGCGCCCGACCGGGCGGCGGAGCAGGCTGGGATCGCCGAGCTCGGCCATGAGCTGGGGAAAGGCGAACTCGACATAGCTCCTGAGACCCGGCAGCACGAGCCATCCCCGCTTCGCTGCGGCGTCGAGGATCACCACCTCCGGCATCCCTTGGATCGCCTGCTCGTGGCGGTCGCGGCCAGGGATGTGGAAGATGGTGCCGGTGTAGCTCTTGCCGTTGACGGTGACGGTTCGCTCGGCGCTGTAGGACATGCTGGCATCGCCGAGCAGCGCGGCGCGGGCCGGCATCCCAAGGGCGACAGCCAGAGCGAGCGCAAGGAGCACGATCGGTCGGCGCATGAAGCATTCCTCCTCGGCGACGTCATCGGTTAGCCGGCGATTGCGGCACTTTCGCGGCGAGGTGGATCGCCGGGCGGGCGCCGCGCTATCCTGCCCGCGGACATGAACACCAGAAGAGGCGAAACATGGCAGGAAAGATCGAAGGGCGTCTCAAAGAGCTCAAGGTCGAGCTGCCGCAGGCATCGATGCCGGTGGCGAACTACGTCCCCTTCGTGCGCAGCGGCGATCTCCTGTTCATCGCCGGCCAGATCTGCCAATGGAACGGCGAGCGCCGCTTCATCGGCAAGCTCGGCCAGGAGATCAAGCTCGAGCAGGGCCAGGAGGCTGCGCGGCTCTGCGCCCTCAACATCCTCGCCCAGGTGAAGAGCGCGCTCGGCGGCGACCTCGACCGCGTGCTGCGCTGCGTGCGGCTCGGCGGCTTCGTCAACTCGATCGCCGATTTCACGCAGCAGCCGCAGGTGGTGAATGGCGCCTCCGATCTGATCGTGCAGGTTTTCGGCGATGCCGGGCGCCACGCGCGCACCGCCGTCGGGGTCAATGTGCTGCCGGGCAATGTCGCCGTCGAGGTCGACGCGATCTTCGAGGTGCGCTGAGTGCCGGACGGCAGCGATCGCGTCACCGTCAAGGTCGTTCCGGGTCTGGCCGATATTCCGGCGGCCGAGTGGGACGCCTGCGCCGGGGACGACAACCCATTCCTCTCGCACGCCTTTCTCGAGGCGCTCGAAGCCAGCGGCTCGGCCACAGCGGAGACCGGCTGGCTGCCGCAGCACCTGATGCTCGAGGACAAGGACGGCAAGCTGCTCGGCTGCGTCCCGCTCTACCTCAAGACTCATTCTTATGGAGAATACGTCTTCGACTGGGGCTGGGCCTCGGCCTATGAACGCGCTGGCGGGCGCTATTATCCGAAGCTGCAATGCTCGGTGCCGTTCACGCCGGTGACCGGGCGCCGGCTGCTGCTGCGTCCCGATGCCGGTCCCGCCGCGGCCGATGGGCTCGCCGCCGCCATGATCGAGCTGGCGCGGCGGCACAAGGCCTCCTCGCTCCATGTCACCTTTCCGACGCAGGAGGAATGGCAGCGTCTCGGCGCAGCCGGGTTCCTGCAGCGCGTCGGGCAGCAATTCCACTGGTTGAATGACGGCTACGGCAGCTTCGACGATTTCCTCGAGGCGCTCAACTCGCGGAAGCGAAAGCAGATCCGCCGCGAGCGGCGCGAGGCGCTCCAGGGCGGCATCGAGATCGAGACGCTCACCGGCGCCGCCATCGAGCCCAAGCATTGGGACGCGTTCTATCGCTTCTACCGCTCGACCTCCGACCGCAAATGGGGCGATGCCTATCTGACGCGCCGCTTCTTCGACCTCATCGGCGCGCGCATGGCCGAGCGCATCGTGCTGGTGATGGCGCGGAAGGGCGGGCGCTACGTGGCGGGCGCGCTGAATCTCGTCGGTCGCGACACTCTATATGGCCGCAACTGGGGCTGCCTCGGCGATTTCCCGTTCCTGCATTTCGAGGCGTGCTATTACCGCGCCATCGACTTCGCCATCGCGCGCGGGCTGAAGCGCGTCGAGGCAGGAGCGCAGGGGCCGCACAAGATCCAGCGCGGCTACCTGCCGGTGCCGACCTACAGCGCCCATTGGATCCGCGACCCCGGCTTCGCCCGCGCCGTCGCCGATTTCGTCGAGCGCGAACGCTGCGCCGTCGAAAGCGAGATGGAGCAGCTCGAGGGGGAGCTGTCGCCGTTCAAGCGCGAGGCGGAGTAACGGTCCAAGGGAACCCCGCAGACGGTATCGGCGCGACCGCATATCCTGATCGCCAATCCAAGAAAAACACTCAACGCGCCCGAGCACATTGGTGCGGCTGGCCGCGCCGGCGCCAGCTCAGTCTGCCTCAAGCGAAAGGGAGGACTGCGACATGGCGACCTGGAAACCTGATCCGACCTTCTATCCATCGGCGCGCCTGGCGATGCAGGCGGCGCCGGGCTCGCGCTCTGAGCATCGGCGCGCCTGTCGCGACGTTCCCGGCGCTATTGCGCCTGGAACAATGCCATGACTTACTTGATGCCAGCGGTCGCAATTTACGAGTTGCCCCCACCCTCCCGCAGTGCGCGGTCCTTCCTCGCGCGGCAGAGGATTGGGTGTGGGGGCCACGCGAGGATGCAGCACTATGATGGCCATCACGCTCGCCCTGACGAGGCTCGGCGACGCGCTCGGCATCGCGGCGGAGGGCGTCGATCTCGGCCGACCGCTCGATGCGACGACGGGCGCGGCGCTGCGGCGCGCGCTGCTCGACCATCTCGTCCTCTGCATCCGCAGCCAGGTGCTCGCGCCGGCGGCCTATCTCGCGGCGATGCGCGGCTTCGGCCAGCCGATGGTGCAGGTGCGCCTGGCGCGGCATCCCGACGTGCCGGAGGTCACCATCCTGTCGAGCGAGGATCGCGACGACGCCGGCGATGGCGGCCGGGTGGCCGTGGGTGCCCATTGGCACAGCGACGACAGCTACAAAGCGGTGCCTTGCTCGCTCACCATGCTCCATGCCATCGTCGTGCCGGCGGTCGGCGGCGACACGCAATTCACCAACATGTACGCCGCCTATGACGACCTGACCGAGACGATGAAGCGCCGGATCGGCGGCCTGATGGTCGTGCACAAATACGATTCGAGCCGCAAGGGCACGCGTATCCTGACGCTCAAGCCGGGCGAGGCGGAGCGGCTGCCGGAGGTCGCACACCCGCTGGTGCGCACCCATCCCGAGACCGGGCGCAAGGCGCTCTACATGAACCCCAATCGCATGGAGCGGATCGTCGGCATGGAGCGCGCCGCCAGCGACGCGCTGCTCGACGAGATCACCCAGCATGCGATAAGGCCGCAATACCAGTACCGCCACAAATGGCGGGAGGGCGACATCCTGATCTGGGATAACCGCTGCACCATGCACAAGGCCAACGCGGACTACCCTCCGGGGTCGCGCCGGCTCATGCATCGGATCATCGTCGAGGGCACGGTGCCGGTATAAGCGCCAGCCATCGCTCAAGTACAAGCCGCAGGCGGGGATTGCGCGCGAGGGTTATTCGCGTCTGGTAAAGTGGATTTTCCGGCGCTATCAGTTACGCTGGCGGTAGGAAAAAAACGTGCAGGGGAGATGAAACCATGAGATTTTCGCGAAGGCAGGTTCTCGCCGGCATGGCCGCGGCGCCGGCCGTGCTGACAGGCGCGAGGCGCGCCCGTGCCGAAGCCAAGACGCTGAAGATCAGCCACCAATTCCCGGGCGGAACGGTCGATTCCGGCGATTTCCGCGATCGTCTCTGCCGCAAATTCGCCGCCGAAGTCGAGAAGCGCAGCAACGGCGCTCTCAAATTCGACATCTATCCCGGCTCGTCGCTGATGAAGACCGTGGCGCAGTTCTCCGCCGTGCGCAAAGGTGCGCTCGACCTCAGCCTCTACCCCCTCGCCTATGCCGGCGGCGAGGTGCCCGAGGTCAACATCGGCCTCATGCCCTGCCTCGTCACCACATACCAGCAGGGCCTCGCCTGGAAGAAGGCGCCGATCGGCAAGGAGCTGGTGGCGGCGCTCGACAAGAAGGGCGTCAAGATCATCACCTGGATCTGGCAGGCGGGCGGCGTAGCCTCGCGCGCCGGCGCCATCGTCAATCCGGATGACGTGAAGGGCCTCAAGGTGCGCGGCGGAAGCCGCGAGATGGACCTCATGCTCAAGGAGGCTGGCGGCATCATCTCGAGCGTGCCGTCGAACGAGATCTACCCGGCGATGCAGACCGGCTCGCTCGACGCCGCGGTGACCTCCTCGACCAGTCTCATCAGCTTCCGTTTGGAGGAGATCTCGAAGAACGTGACCTCCGGCCTCAAGGGCAGCTTCTGGTTCATGCTCGAGCCGCTGATCATGTCGAAGGAAGTCTTCGATGCCCTACCCGCCGCTCAGCAGAAGGTCGTGACCCAAGTCGGCGAGGAGCTCGAGAAGTTCGGCCTCGACTCCGCCAAGCAGGACGATGTCGAGCTGGCGAAGGTCTATCAGAAGGCCGGAGTCAAGGTCCACGAGTTCACCCCGGCGGCGCTCGACAAGTGGCGGAACGTCGCGCAACAGACCGCGTGGAAGGATTTCGCCGCGCGCAATGCCGACTGCGCCCGCCTGCTGAAGCTGGCGGAGGCCGTCACGGCGTGAGGGTGCCGAGCGAGTTCGACGCGGCGGCGCCCGCCGACATTCCCTCGGCGGGCCTGCTCGGCGGGCTGCAGGGGCTGCTCAACGGGCTCAATACGGTCCTCATCGCGGCGAGCGGCATTGCTGCTGGCGCCGCGGGTCTGGTGCTGACCTGGGAGGTGGCGGGACGCTATTTCTTCAAGATCCCGAGCGACTGGCAGGACGAGCTGTCGATTTTCCTGCTGGTCGGCGCCACCTTCATGTCGGCGGCCTGGATCCAGGCGCGGCGCGGCCATGTCGGAATCGATGCGCTCGCGCATATCCTGCCGCCCGCCGCCGACAGGGTGCGGCGCTTCATCGCCGATCTCGTGTCGCTGGCGTTCTGCGCCTTCTTCGCCTGGCGCTGCTGGGCGCTCCTCATCGAGGCCTGGGAGGACGGCCAGATCAGCGGCTCCGCCTGGGGTCCGCCGCTCTGGATCCCTTACGGGCTGATGACCGCGGGGATGAGCGTGCTGGTGGCGCAGATTCTGCTGCAGATGCTGGCTCAGCTCGCGCCGGCTGAGCGGCGATGAGCCTCGTCACGATCGGCCTTCTCTACGGCGCGGCGACCCTCGTCGCGCTATTCTCGGGCATCCCGATCGCCTTCGCGCTGGGTACAGTCGCGGTCGCGTTCATGGTCGTCTTCATGCCCGGCGCCGCGGTCGGCACGGTGGCGCAGAACGTCTACGAGGAGATGGCGAGCATCACCCTCCTCACCATACCGCTCTTCATCCTCAAAGGCGCGGCCATCGGCAAGTCGCGCGCCGGCAGCGATCTCTATGCCGCGCTCCATGCCTGGCTCCACCGCATCCCCGGCGGACTCGGCGTCGCCGTGGTGGTGGCCTGCGGCCTCTTCGCGGCGATGGCGGGATCGAGCGCCGCGACCTGCTCGGCGATCGGCAGCTCGGGCATTCCGGCGATGCGCCAGCGCGGGTATTCCCCGGGCTTCGCCGCCGGCCTCGTCGCCGCCGGCGGCACGCTCGGCATTCTGCTGCCGCCGTCGATCACGCTCATCCTCTATGCCGTCGCCGCCGAGCAGTCGCTCGGCCGCATCTTCCTCGCCGGCATCGGGCCGGGGCTGCTGCTGACGGCGATGTTCGCGATCTATGCGGTGCTGCGCCACCGAAGCGAGTACCGGCGCGCCTGGCGCGTAGCGGAAGCAGGCGGCCGGCGCTCCGCCATCATCGCCGACGATCATTTCACTCTGCGCGAGCGGCTCTACGCGGTGCCGCGCATCCTGCCCTTCCTCATCCTGCTGCTGGGCGTCATGTTCGCGCTCTACGGCGGCATCGCCACGCCGTCCGAGACCGCGGGGCTCGGCGCCGTGCTGGCGCTGGCGCTAATCGCAGCAGTCTATGGCGCGTGGCATCTGAGCGACCTCAAGCCGATCTTCGAGAGCACGCTCGGCGAGAGCGGCATGCTCATGCTGATCATCGGCATGAGCCTGCTCTACAGCTACGTCATGAGCTACCTGCACATCTCGCAGGGCGCCGCCGAGTGGATCGTCTCGCTCCACCTGTCGAAATGGCTGCTCTTCACCGCGATCGCGCTGCTCGTGGTCGTGCTGGGATTCTTCCTGCCGCCGGTCAGCATCATCCTCATGACGGCGCCGATCATCCTGCCGCCACTGAAGGCCGCGGGCTTCAACCTCGTCTGGTTCGGCGTCGTCATGTCGATGATCATGGAGATGGGCCTCATCCACCCGCCCGTCGGCCTCAACATCTTCGTCATCAACAAGATCGCGCCGGATATCGGCCTCAAGGACATCGTGCTCGGCACACTGCCCTTCGTCTTCCTGATGACCGCAGCCATCGTGCTGCTCTGCGTGTTCCCGGAGATCGCGACCGCGATACCCGACTGGGTCTATCAGAAGTGACGAACGCGGCGTTACCGCGCCCATTGCAGCCTCAATCGACGATCGCCTGAATAGGGCGGCTCGGGCCGGGCGAACCCGGGCGGATATTCTGGAAATGACGCCGGAGCCGGCCGTCTATGGTGCGCTGTGTCGGCGCGTCGAGAATGTCCAGTTGGACTATTCAGGCGCCCGGAAGTTTCCGGGGCGAATAGGCGCTCACGATCTCGGCGCGTTCCCGGTGGAGGGCGCTCAGCAGGAGCTGCTTCCGCATCCGCTCGGCGGCAGGCCGCGCCTCGAACTCGGCAATGGCCCGCTCGACGCGACGAAGCTGGGGGTTGTCCCAGACGATGAGTGCGGCCAACGGTTCCTCCCCTGCTTGCTTGAAGGAACGTAGGGCCAACACCTGCCAACCAATATGAAGCAGACCACAGTTGCCTCTTGTTCGGCTTGGCTGGGCAAGCCCGACGAAAAAGGCCGCTTGCGCGGCCTTTCTCGCTTCGATGACCGATGGCCGGTGCTCACGTCTCGACCGGCTCCAGCTCCTTGGGCGCCGGGGCGCGCGGGGGCGCCTCGGTGAAGGAGAAGCCGAGCTTGTCGCCCTCGCGGGTGACGCGCACGACACCGCCCTTGGTGAGCTTGCCAAAGAGCAGCTCCTCGGCAAGCGGCTTCTTGATGTGCTCCTGGATGATGCGCCCCAGCGGCCTGGCGCCGAAGAGGCGGTCGTAACCCTTCTCGGAGAGCCATTTCCGCGCGGCGTCGTCGAGCTCGATGGTGACGTTGCGGTCGGCAAGCTGCTCCTCCAGCTGGAGGATGAACTTGTCGACGACGCGCCCGATGGTCTCGGGCGAGAGCGCCGCGAAGGACACGATCGCATCGAGGCGGTTGCGGAACTCCGGCGTGAACATCCGGTTGATCGCCTCCTCGTCGTCCCCGGTGCGCACGTCGCTGCCGAAGCCGATCGCCGGCTTCGCCAGGTCGGAGGCGCCCGCATTCGTCGTCATGATGAGGATGACGTTGCGGAAGTCCACGTTCTTGCCGTTGTGGTCCGTGAGCTTCCCGTAATCCATCACCTGCAGCAGGATGTTGAAGAGGTCGGGATGCGCCTTCTCGATCTCGTCGAGCAGCAGCACGCTGTGCGGATGCTGGTCGACGGCGTCGGTGAGGAGCCCGCCCTGGTCGAAGCCGACATAGCCCGGCGGCGCACCGATCAGGCGCGACACCGTATGCCGCTCCATGTACTCCGACATGTCGAAGCGGGTGAGCTCGATGCCGAGCGTGCGGGCGAGCTGGCGCGCCACCTCGGTTTTGCCGACGCCGGTGGGACCCGAGAAGAGATAGCTGCCGATCGGCTTCTCGGGGTCGCGCAAGCCGGCGCGGGCGAGCTTGATCGCCGCGGTGAGCGCGTCGATCGCCTTGTCCTGACCGAACACCATCGTCTTCAGGTCGCGGTCGAGGTTCTTCAGCACCTCCTTGTCGTCGCGCGACACGCTCTTGGGCGGGATGCGCGCCATGGTGGCGATGACCGCCTCGATCTCCTTGGCGGTGATGGTCTTGCGCCGCTTGTTCTCGGCCACCAGCATCTGCGCCGCGCCGACCTCGTCGATCACGTCGATCGCCTTGTCCGGCAGCTTGCGGTCGCCGATGTAGCGGTGCGAGAGCTCGACCGCGGCGCGCAACGCGTCGGCGGTGTAGCGCACCTTGTGGTGACGCTCGTAGTAGGGCTTGAGGCCACGCAGGATCTTGACGGAATCCTCGACCGTCGGCTCGTTGACGTCGATCTTCTGGAAACGGCGGACGAGGGCGCGGTCCTTCTCGAAGTAGTTGCGATACTCCTTGTAGGTGGTCGAGCCGATGCAGCGGATGGCGCCGCTGGCGAGTGCCGGCTTCAGCAGGTTGGACGCATCCATCGCGCCGCCGCTGGTGGCGCCGGCGCCGATCACCGTGTGGATCTCGTCGATGAAGAGCACCGCGCCCGGCATGGCCTCGAGCTCGCTCAAGACCGCCTTGAGCCGCTCCTCGAAATCGCCGCGGTAGCGCGTGCCCGCCAGGAGAGCGCCCATGTCGAGGGCGTAGATCGTGGCGTTGAGCAGCACCTCCGGGACTTCGCGCTGGACGATGCGGCGCGCCAGCCCCTCGGCGATCGCCGTCTTGCCGACGCCGGGGTCGCCGACATAGAGCGGATTGTTCTTGGAGCGCCGGCACAGGATCTGGATGGTACGGTCGACCTCCGCCTCGCGCCCGATCAGCGGGTCGATCTTGCCGTTCTTCGCCTTCTTGTTGAGATTGACGCAGTAGGCGTCGAGCGCGTCATGGCCGCGCTTCTGCTGCTTGTCGCCGCCGGTACCGGTCGAGCGCTCCTCCTCGTCGGCGCCCTGGACGCGGCGCGTCTCGGAGCGGCCCGGCGCCTTGGCGATGCCATGCGAGATGTAGTTGACGGCGTCGAAGCGCGTCATGTCCTGCTCCTGCAGGAAGTAGACGGCGTGGCTCTCGCGCTCGGCGAACATGGCGACGAGCACGTTGGCGCCCGTCACTTCCTCGCGGCCGGACGACTGGACGTGGATGGCGGCGCGCTGCAGCACGCGCTGGAAACTCGCCGTAGGCTTGGCATCCTCGACATGGTTCGACACCAGGTTGACGAGCTCGTTGTCGACATAGCCGGTGAGGTCGCGGCGCAGCTTCTCGAGGTCCACCGTGCAGGCGCGCAGCACCGCGACGGCATCCTGGTCTTCCGTCAACGCCAATAAAAGGTGCTCCAGCGTGGCGTATTCGTGCCTGCGCTCATTGGCGTAAGCGAGGGCCCGATGCAAGGTTTTCTCGAGATTGCGCGATAGCATCTACGCCTGTTCCTTATCTGGTTCCAACTGGGCTTTGTGTTTCAATCTTTTTCCAAGGTGCATTGCAGCGGATGCTGATGCTGCCGGGCGAAATCCATCACCTGCGTCACCTTCGCCTCGGCGACCTCGTAGGTGTAGACGCCGCAGATGCCCACGCCACGACGATGGACGTGCAGCATGATGCGCGTCGCCTCTTCGCGGTTCTTGTTGAAGAACCGCTCGAGGATGTGAACGACGAATTCCATGGGCGTATAGTCGTCGTTCAGCATCAGGACCTTGTACATCGACGGCTTCTTCGTCTTCGGCTTCGCCTTGACGATGACACCGGTGGCAGGTCCCTCGCCACCGTTCCGCTTCTCGACGTCGCTCATCTTCGGTCGAATGGGATACGGTCCGTCTGATCCAACCCTCCCCATGATATTGGGATCGCCTCCGCCGGGGAAAGACCTTTCCATCGATCCTCACGCCGATTTTCCCGAGCACAGATCGTCGCACCCCGAAGGCGTCGCCGAGAATCCGTACCATGCCTATCGTTAACGCTCGCCAAATGTCGCCATCGGCGAAAAAAAAGACCCGGCCGGAGCCGGGTCCCTCGCGAGTCGACAGAGCCCCGTCCCCGCCGTCAGGCGGCGATCGGCTTGCCGAGCTTCTGGACGGTCGCCTCGACCCGGCCGCCCAAGGGCGCCAATGTTTCGTTGGCCACCTTCATGCCCATCTCCGACAGCTTGGCCGAACGCTCGATCATGCGCTCGACGCTGCCCTTGGCGAACTCGGTGTTGAGCTGCACTACGTCCTCGAAGGTCCGGGCGCTCATGAGCGCCGTGGCGGCTTCCGCCGCTCGCTCGAAGGAGGCGCGGGCATAGCCGATAACTTCCTTCCCGATCGCCTCGAGCCCCTCGCTCAGCGCCGCGTTGGCGCGCAGCACGGCGGCAAAATTCTCGCGGCCGAGATTGGCCAGTTCCTCGTAATTGGCGAACAGCGTCGCCGCCGCTTGCCCATTGACGTCCTTGATCTCCTTCGCGGCCGCCTCGGCGGTCGCCGGCTTCTTCGCCCTGGTCGTCATAGCGTCATCTCCTTGGTCGGCGCCGGACCGGCCACCCGACATTGCTGCACCGCACCATAGACTATATGGGAGGACACCGGCGACCTTCAAGAATTTTTTGTGCGATGCAGCAAAACCCCCGTCCTTGAGGGACGGCGCAGACCAGCTCATGCGGAGGAGAGATCGGCCTTAAGACGGGCTCGCGGGCGCAGAAGGGGAAGCAAATGAACTTCTGTTCGCGCTCTGCGTTCGCCCACGGCAAGTTGCTTGGATCGAGTTTAACAAGCTAGGTAGTTTGCCATCTCCACTTTCGGCGTCCTTTGCCTCAAAAAATATCGCGCCTGCGGCGACTGAAACCTAGACAAGGAGTCCACGGTTTTTTAATCTCTCGTTGATTGAATCCTTTTCATGGGTTCGGGGGACTGGGGAAGCAATGATAGAACGTTCGACGTTGCGGGTATGCGCTGATCGGCTCACCTTCGCAAGGCTGTTGGTCGCCTTGATCGGCGCCGCATTGCTTTTCACGCATCAGGCCGACGCGCGCACCCATAGCCGCATGGCCAAGACCGATTCGTCCATCGTGCTGGACGCCGAGACCGGGCAGGTCCTCAGCGAGCACAACGCAGACGCGAAAGGCTACCCCGCGTCGCTCACCAAGATGATGACCCTCTACCTGGTGTTCGATGCGCTGGAGCGTGGCGATGTCACGCTCGACCAACCCCTGCGCGTCTCGCGCCGTGCGGCGCATCAGGCGCCCTCGAAGCTCGGGCTCCATGAGGGCCAGGTGGTGCTGTTGCGCGACCTGATCCTCGGGCTGATCACCCGGTCCGCCAATGACGCGGCCGTCGTGGTCGCCGAGGCCCTGGCCGGCAGCGAGCAGGCCTTCGCCGAGCGCATGACCGCCAAGGCGCGCGAGCTCGGCATGGCGAGTACGACCTACCGCAACGCCTCCGGCCTGCCCAACCCTGGGCAGATCACCACGGCCCGCGACCTGGCCGAGCTGGCGCGTGCGCTCTACCGTGACTTCCCCAAGGAATACGCGTATTTCGCCACGGAGGAGTTCACCTACAACGGTGCGACCTACGTCAACCACAACCACCTGATGCGGAGCTTCGAGGGGATGGACGGCATCAAGACCGGCTATATCCGCGCCTCGGGCTTCAACTTGGCGGCCTCCGCGGTACGCAGCGCCCGCCGTCTCGTCGGCGTGGTCATGGGCGGGCAATCGGCCCATACCCGCGACCTCGAGATGGCGCAGCTGCTCAATGATGGGTTCGGCGGCACCGGCGCGGCGCCGGTCGTCGTCGCGGCGCAAAGCGACGACGAGGGCGACAATACGCTGGCGAATCGCGCCGGGCGCACCATTGCCGCCTTCTCGCCGGTGGGCCGCGCCGAGGCCGCGCCGTCCCGCCATCTCCGCGCCGCCCAGCTCCGCCGCGGTGTCGCGGAGCGCTGGAGCATCCAGGTCGGCGCCTTCGGCGAGGAAGACGCCGCCGCGAAGGCTGGCCGCGCCGCGCTTGCGAAGCTTCATGGCCGCACGGGCAAGGCCGTTCAGGTGCTGGCGCCGGACCAAACCGACAAGGAGCCGCTCTACCGCGCCCGCATTCTCAGCTTCTCCGAGCGCGAGGCCGATAAGGCCTGCCGGGCGCTCCACCGCAAGCACCTGCAATGCGCCGTCGTGGCGCCGAACGCGGTGCAGCAGGCGGCGGCGAACTAGCGCGTCGTCTCTACACACTCTCCTCGTTGCCGTGGCCGGGCTTGTCCCGGCCACCCACGTTTTTCTCCACGCCCGACGCGATCACGGTCCGTGCAGCGCGGCCGGACATGACGACAGACGAGAAAAGCGCTCCTAGAACTCCGGCGGCGCCATCCCGCTCGCCCTGAGCTGCTCGGCGAGGAGGGCCTTGAGGCGTGTCAGGCCGGCCTCGTCCTTTGCCTCGGCGCGGGCGACCAGCACGTCCTGGGTGTTAGAGGCGCGCAGCAGCCACCAGCCATCGGCGGTGTTCACGCGGACGCCGTCGATGTCGGACATCTGCGCGCCGGCCTTTTTCAAGCGGTCGCGCACCTCGTCGATGACGGCGAATTTCCGCGCCTCCGAGCAGGGGAAGCGCAGCTCCGGCGTATTGACCACCGAAGGCAGCCGGTCGCGCATCTGTGCCAGACTCTCGCGCCCGCGCGAGACGATGCCAAGGAGCCGGATCGCGGCGTAGAGCGCGTCGTCGTAGCCGTAATAGCGATCGGCATAGAAGATGTGCCCACTCATCTCGCCGGCGAGCGGCGCGCCGATTTCGGCCATCTTGGTCTTGATCAGCGAATGACCGGTGCGCCACATCAGCGGCTTGCCGCCCATGCGCGCGACCTCATCGAACAGTACCTGACTCGCCTTGACATCGGCGATGATGGTGGCGCCGGGGCGCTCGCGGATGACGTCGCCGGCGAGCACGACCATGAACTGGTCGCCCCAGAGGATGCGGCCCTTCCCATCGACGACGCCGATACGATCACCATCGCCATCGAAGGCGATGCCGAGATCGGCGCGGCTGTCCGTCACCGCTTTCTGCAGCTGGACGAGATTCTTGGCCTCCGTCGGGTCGGGATGGTGCGCCGGGAAGCGG
>DASVOY010000630.1:0-3172 GCA_036383115.1 Allostellaceae bacterium | reverse complement strand
GAAGGGTGAGCGAGACAGCGTCTCGCTGTCAGCTTAAAACGCCTCCGCCGCGAGTTCCATCAGCGGCCTGGCGCCGGCGGCGATGTTGGCGAAGAGGGCGTTGGTCTCCGGCAGGACGCGCGCCATGTAGAAGCGCGCCGTCGCCACCTTGCCCTGGTAGAAGAGCGCTTCATCGCCTGTGAGCTTGGGCAGGCTCGCCTCGGCGATGCGCGCCCAGAGATAGCCCATGGCGACAAGGCCGAAGGCGCGCAGATATTCGCTCGCTGCCGCGCCCGCTTCGTCGGGATCGGCCATGCCCTTTTGCGCCACCAGCGCCGTCACCTGCTGCAAGCGGCCGAAGGCCTTCATCACCGGCAGCACGAATTCCTGCAGCTCCGGCTTCTCCATGCGCTCGCGCAGATACCCATCGACGGGATGGAAGAAGCGGCGCAGCAGGCGGCCATTGTGCTGCGGCATCTTGCGGCCGACGAGATCGAGCGCCTGGATACCGTTGGCGCCCTCGTAGAGCATGGTGATGCGGCAGTCGCGCACCAGCTGCTCCATGCCCCATTCGCGGATGTAGCCGTGGCCGCCGAAGATCTGCACGCCGAGATTGGTCGCCGCGAAAGCATTGTCGGTGAGCGTCGCCTTGATGATCGGCGTCATCAGCGAGACGAAATCCTCCGCCTCCTCGCGCATGGCCGGATCGGGATGGCGCTCGGCGCGGTCGAGCGCGAGCGACACCCAGGCGGCGAGCGCGCGGGCGCCCTCGGTGTAAGCGCGCATGGTCAAGAGCATGCGGCGCACGTCGGGATGGACGATGATGGGATCGGCGGGCTTGTCGGGAAATTTCTCGCCCTTGAGCGAGCGGCCCTGGAGCCGGTCGAGCGCGTATTGCCGGGCCGTCTGGTACGCGGTCTCGCCGAGCGCCAGGCCCTGCAATCCCACGCCGAGGCGCGCCGCGTTCATCATCGTGAACATGGCGCGCATGCCCTTGTGCTCGGCGCCGACGAGATAGCCCTCGGCGTCCTCGAAATTGAGCACGGCGGTGGCGGAGCCCTTGATCCCCATCTTGTGCTCGATCGAGCCGCAGCGCACGCCGTTGCGCGGCCCCAGCGTGCCGTCATCCTTGACGAGGAATTTCGGCACGATGAAGAGGCTGATGCCCTGGATGCCGGCCGGGCCGCCGGTGATGCGCGCCAGCACGAGGTGGATGATATTGTCGGTGAGATCGTGCTCGCCGGCGGAGATGAAGATCTTGGTGCCCGTGATCTTGAAGGCGCCATTGCCGCTGGGCTCGGCCTTGGTGCGGATCTGGCCGAGATCGGTGCCGCATTGCGGCTCGGTCAGGCACATGGTGCCGCTCCAGCTGCCGTCGACCATGTGCGGTAGGAATTTGCGCTTTTGCGCCTCGCTGGCGTGGCGGCGGATGGCGCTATAGGCGCCGGCGGAGAGCCCGGGATACATGCCGAAGGACATGTTGGCCGAGGACACCATCTCCTCGACGAAGAAATTGAGCGTGTGCGGCAGGCCCTGCCCGCCGTAATCGGGATCGGCGGCGAGCGCGGTCCAACCGCCCTCTCGGAAGAGGTCGTAGGCCTCCTTGAAGCCCTTGGGCGTGCGCACGACGCCGTTCTCGAAGGTGCAGCCCTCCTCGTCGCCGCCGCGGTTCAACGGGAAGAGCACCTCCTCGGCGAGCTTGGCGCCTTCCTCGAGCACCGCCTCGAACACATCCGGCGTGGCTTCCGCGTAGCCGGGCAGTTTCGCGAGTTCGCCGACATCGAACAGCTCATTCAGCACGAAGCGGTATTCGCGCAAAGGCGCTTTGTAGACGGTCATGGTGGGTTTCCTCCGCCCCTCAATTCCTCAGCGGCTTGCCCGTCTCGAGCGTGTGCTCGATGCGGGCGAGCGTCTTGGGTTCGCGGATGAGCGCCTGGAAGGCGCGGCGCTCGAGCGCGAGCAGCTGATCCTCGCTCGTCTCCAGCGTCATGTCGGTGTCGCCGCCGCTCAGGACGTCCGCGAGCTTCTCGGCAACGACGGCGTCATAGGCGGTCGCCTTGCCCTGATGCACGAGGTCGTTGACGCCGAGCTTGAGCGCGGCGGCGCCGCTCGGCCCCGGCAGATTCACGACGACCGGCTTGGGCGGCTGATAGTTCCTGGCGAGCTCGAGCGCCTTCGCCTTGGCGTCGGCGAGGAGGCGGTCGCGGTTCATGGTGATGCCGTCATTGGGGCGCAGCACCAGCATGTCGCGCGCCTCGGCCGCCGAGCGCGACACCTTGGCGAGCGCGATCTGCTCGAAGGCCTGCATCAGCGGCGGGATCGGGCCGCCAGGCCGCCTCGGATTGCTGACGAGGCGCGTCACTATCTCCTTGCAGCCGCCCCAGCCCGGCACCAGGCCGACGCCGGTCTCGACCAGGCCCATGTAGCTCTCCGCATGCGCCTGGACCGCGGCACTGTGCAGCAGAATCTCGCAGCCGCCGCCCAACGCCATGCCCGAGGGCGCGCTCACCACCGGGAACGGCGCGTACTTCGCGGCCTTGTACGCGTTCTGCCCGGCGGTCTCGCCCTCCTCGATGAAGGGCCAGAGCGCGACATTCGCCGCGAAGAGCGCGAGCCCGACATTGGCGCCGACCGAGAAATTGTCGGCTTCGTTGTAGATCACCAGCGCCTTGAAGGCGCCGTTGCTCTTCTTCACGGTGTCGAGGCCCTTCGACAGCATCGCCATGATGTCGGAGTCCATCGCGTTCATCTTGCTGTGGAACTCGAGGCAGACGACGCCGTCGCCGACATCCCACAGGCTCGCCGAGCCGTTGCGCGCCAGCGGCTTCGAGCGCCGCTTGATGTCCGCGAGCAGCAGCACGCCGGGCCGGCGCTTGACCGCCGCGTATTTGCCGTCGAGCGTAAGGTATTCGAGTTGGCCGTCGCTGGTACGGAAGAACGACTTGCCTGCCGCCTTCTGCAGCAGCGGCGGCACCTCGATCTTGCCGGCCTTGAGCAGCGCGATGACGTTGTCCGTGCCGATCTGGTCGATCAGCTCGAACGGACCGAATTTCCAGGTGTAGCCCCAGCGCATCGCCTCGTCGACCGCGACGACGTCGTCGGCGATCTCCGGCACCAGCGCGGCGGCATAGGCGAGCGTCAGCCCCAGTACGCGGCGCGCATACTGGCCGCCGCGGTCCTCGTGCTTCAGAAT
>DASVOY010000629.1:0-7982 GCA_036383115.1 Allostellaceae bacterium | reverse complement strand
AGGTGCCTTGCCATCGGGATGGCGCCGATCTCATGCGTTTGGCGCGCATTCTAGTCCCCGCCGGACACTGTTCTGAAGCAGCCGGGAGCACCGGGTAGAGCGGTTCGCCACGGTTTTATACGTTTCACGTGAAACATTCCGCGGCCGGCCGCGACGGCGGCAGGGGCGGGAGCGCCCGCAGCTTTAGCTCTTTGCTGCGACGCCCGGCCGTAGCGCGACCAGCGGACGGTCGGTGTCGTCGTCGAGCACGTCCTCGACGTAGAGCACGCGGACCGCGACGATGGCGGCGGCGGCAATCGGCGTTGCCAGCGCGAGCCCGACCACCCCGAACAGGCTGCCGAGAATCGCCTGCGCGACGAGCGCGAGCGCCGAGGGCAGCCTCACCATGCGCTGCTGCATGACCGGCCCCAGGATGTATCCCTCGACGATATGGACGAGGGTGTAAAGGGCGATGACATAGAGTACCAGCCTCGTGCCGCCGGTCAGCGCGATCAGCACCGGAGGAATCCCCGAGGCGACGCTGCCGATATAGGGCACGAAGGACAGCACGCCCGAGAGCAGCCCGAGCGTGAGCGCGAGCGGCACGCCGAGGAGCGCAAGCCCGACGGCGGTCATGACGGCGATGATCGCCATGGAGAAGATGCGGCCGATCAGCCACCACCACAGCGCCGACGCGACCTCGATCAGCATGGCGGCAATCCGGGGGCGCCGTGGCGGCGGGACCAAGCGGAGGGCGCCGGCCAGGTAGGTCTCGGGATCGGCGGCGAGATAGAGGCCGACGAAGAAGACCACGACGATGGCGGCAAGCGCGCCAATGGTGCCGGTGGCGACGCCGAAGACGCGGCCGACCACCGCCTGCGGCGCGCCGCCGCTCCCGGGCTGGAACTGATCGATCAGGGCCTTGCCCCAGGAGGTCTGCGCGACCTCCGCCTCGATCCGGTGAAACTGCTGCGGCAGCTGGGTGGCGAGCTGGTTGAGCTGCTCGCTCGTGCGCGGCCAGAGGAAGTAGCCGACGGCGGCGACGGCGATGAACATGGCGGCGATGACGACCGCGAGCGAGAGGCCGACCGGCAGCCCGGTGCGGCGGCTCACCCGGTCGCCGAGGCCGCGCAGGAAGACGGCGAGGAGGATGCCGGCGAAAACCGAGAGCAGCACGTCGCCCACCAGCCACATCATCAGCAGCCCCAGCGCGATCAGCACGGTATTGCGCAGCAGGGCGAGCAGCCGCTCCTGCCAGGGCCGCTGGCGGGCGCCGTTCTCCTCGGCGGGCGGGATGCGATGCGCGTCCATTGTCGATGCTCGGGCCGCAGCGGGGCCTCGCCCGTCCAACAGCCGGTGGCGGCCGCGGTTCCGATTGCGCGCCGGTGGAGGGGCGATGCGTCCTCACAAGCTCCGGGAACGTTTGCCTTGGCGTCCCGTCTATGGCGAGAATGCAGCGCTGAAGGAGGGCTTCCCATGTCCGGCGACAACGAGCTGAAGGGTCCCGATCTCAAGACCGGCGTCGCACTTGCCGATCTCGCCGACGGCGCCATGCTGCTCGGCCATGCCGATGGCGAGGCGGTGCTGCTGGCGCGGCGCGGCCGCGAGATCTTCGCCGTCGGCGCCACCTGCACCCATTACGGCGGGCCGCTGGCCGAGGGGCTCATGGTCGACGACACCGTGCACTGCCCCTGGCATCATGCCTGCTTCAGCCTGCGCACCGGCGAGGCGCTGGCGGCTCCGGCCTTCAATCCCGTGGCGCGCTGGCGCGTCGAGCAGAGCGACGGTCGGCTCTATGTGCGCGAGAAGCAGGCCGAGGCGGAGCGCCGCATGCCGGCGAAGCCGCGCCCGACCGCGACAACGCCGGGGAGCGTGGTGATCATCGGCGGCGGGGCCGCCGGCTATGCCGCGGCGGAGATGCTGCGGCGCGAGGGTTTCGCCGGCGGCGTGACGATGCTGAGCGCCGACGATGCGCCGCCCTACGACCGGCCGAACCTGTCGAAGGACTATCTCGCCGGCACCGCGCCCGAGGAGTGGATCCCGCTGCGGCCACCGGAATTCTATGCGGAGAACCGCATCGACCTGGTGCTCAAGGCCGAAGCGGGCGAGATCGACAAGGCGGGGCGCCGCGTCAGGCTCGCCGATGGGCGCAGCTACGGCTTCGACAAGCTGCTCATCGCCACCGGTGCCGAGCCGGTGCGGCTCAACGTGCCGGGAGCGGAGCTGCCGCATGTGCGGACGCTGCGCTCGCTCGACGACAGCCGCGCCATCATCGAGCGCGCCAAGTCGTCGCGCCGCGCCGTCGTCATCGGCGCCAGCTTCATCGGCCTCGAGGTCGCGGCATCGCTGCGCCACCGCGGCCTCGAAGTGCATGTTGTGGCGCCGGACAAGCGGCCGATGGAGCGGGTCCTGGGGCCGCAGATGGGCGACTATGTGCGCGCGCTCCACGAGCAGCACGGCGTCGTCTTCCATCTCGGGCACACGGCGACGGGCATCGACCCGCACCGCGTGACGCTCGACGATGGCACGACGCTCGACGCCGAACTCGTCGTGGTCGGCATCGGCGTGAGGCCCCGCCTCGGACTGGCCGAGGGCGCCGGGCTCGCCATCGACCGCGGCGTCCTCGTCAACGAATATCTCGAGACCAGCGTGTCCGGAATCTTCGCCGCCGGCGACATCGTGCGCTGGCCCGACGCCTATCTCGGAGAGCGCCTGCGCATCGAGCATTGGGTCGTCGCCGAGCGCCAGGGACAGGTCGCCGCGCGCAACATGCTGGGGCGCGGCGAGCGCTACACCTGGCCGCCCTTCTTCTGGAGCCAGCATTACGACATCTCGATCGACTATGTCGGCCACGCCGAGCAGTGGGACAGGATCGACATCGACGGCGACATCGCCGCGCATGACGTAGCGCTGCGCTACCGGAAGGGAGCGCGCACTCTTGCCGTCGCAACCATCTTCCGCGGTGTGGAAAGCCTGGAGGCCGAATTGGCGATGCAGCGCGGCGAATCGCCTTAGATAGCCGCTGCTTGCGGTAACGGAGTGAGCCTGCGGGGCGCGCAGAGGCGCGCCGGTTACCAGTTCGCGCTCATTCTGCCGAATTCGAAGCCGAGGAGCACGAGAACAAACAAAGCAAGCAGCCAAAACAGCAGCTCCGGCTGGTCGATTCGGCGTTTGAGAGGGTTGGGCATCAATGGCTCCGCAGCGTCCCGATCCAACCTATTGGCGAAGCACGCCTGGCTCAACTAAATCGATGGCGCCGCGCTGCTTTTGCGCGGCGGTGTGTTTCTGCCGCCACATCCGGCGACGCGCGCCGACACGGGCATGCGACGATCTTGCCGGTGCCGGGCGGTCGCCGCCATACTGGCGCGGCCGATGTGGTCCGACCGCTACAAATATCTCGCGATCATCGCCTGCATTCTCGCCGCCGTGCTCGGCTCGCAGCTGCTGTTCAAGTTCTATGAATGGAACCGGTTGCAGAGCTGCGCCACCGCCGGCTGGCGCAACTGTGCCGGCAAGCCCATTCCGCTCGATCGCTGAGGTGGGACGCGTCAGCCGGGGAGCGAGACGCCAATCAGGCGCCCGACGCCGTAGGTGACCCCGGCGGCAGCCATGCCGACGGCGAGCTGGCGCAGGCCGGAGAAGAGGACGCCGCGGCCCGTGAAGAGAGTGGTGCCGGCGCCGATCGCGAACATTGCTGCGGCGCTGAGCCCGAGGCTCGTCGCCACGGCGGCGACACCGCGCAGCGCGAAGAACGGGATCACCGGGATGATCGCGCCGGCGGCGAAGAGCAGGAACGAGGTGCCGGCGGCGACCCAGGCCGAGCCGCCGAGCTCGTTGGGATCGATGCCGAGCTCCTCGCGCGCCAGCGTGTCGAGCGCCGTGTCCTTGTCGGAGATGATGCGCTCCGCCAGCACCTTGGCCTGCTGCTCGCTCAGGCCCTTGGCCTGGTAGATGAGCGCCAGCTCCTGTCTCTCCTCCTCCGGGAATTCGGTGAGCTCCGCCGCCTCGGTGGCAATCTGCTGCTGATAGAACTCGCGCGAGCTGTTGACCGACAGCCATTCGCCCATGGCCATGGAGAAGGCGCCGGCGAGGAGGCCGGCGATCCCGGTCACCAGGATAGTGCGCTCGGAGAAATCGGCGCCGGCGACGCCCATAACCAGGCTCAGATTGGAGACGAGCCCGTCATTGGCGCCGAGCACGGCGGCGCGCAGCGCATTGCCGCCGGCGCTGCGGTGGCGGCCCTCGAGCTGGGCCAGCGCGCCGCCGGAGAGCCCGCCATGCGGCGGCCGCGCCATCGCCGCGATAAGACGGGAATGCGAGCGCTCATCCGCCGGCAGCCCCGCCAACGCCGCCTCGGGCTGGGCGTCGTATTTCGCCATGTCGGACCGCTCGAGCGTGTTGATCAGCGGCAAAACGGTCTCGGGGCCGAAGCGCCGCGCCGCCCAGGCCAGGACGCGTGTACGCCAGCCCGGCCGGCCGCTCTTGGCCGAGGCGCCCAGCCCCTTGAGCCGCTTGCGCCAGAACTCGGCATGCGCCTCCTCGACGGCGGCGAGGCGCTGGTAGACCTCCTTGAGCTGCGGATTGCTCTCGGCGTCGGCGAGCGCGCGGTACAGCACCGCGCTGTCCATCTCGCCCTGCAGGTTGCTGCGGTAGCGGGCGACGGGGCTGTCCTGGGCCACGGAACCTCCTGGGGACGGTCTGCTGCCCCGGTGACATAGGCCCGCTCCTTGCTCGATGCAAACGGCCATACCTTGCTTCTTGCTCGCTGGCGCTTGCCGCCGGCCGACGCAGCGATAGGATGGGCGCTCCGCCGCAAGGAGGCGAGGAAATGGCCGATAAAGCCGTCAAGAGCGACGCCGAGTGGCGCGCGCAGCTGACGCCCGAGCAGTACCGCATCGCGCGCAAGAAAGGAACGGAGCGCGCCTTCACCGGCGCTTATGCCAATACCAAGACGCCCGGCGTCTATGCCTGCATCTGTTGCGGGCAGGAGCTCTTCGCCTCGGACACCAAATTCGATTCCGGCACGGGCTGGCCGAGCTTCTGGCAGCCCCTGGCGCCGGACCGCATCGCGACCGAGACCGACCGCAGCCTCTTCATGACGCGCACCGAGGTGTTGTGCAGCGGTTGCGACGCGCATCTCGGCCATGTCTTCGAGGACGGGCCGAAGCCCACCGGGCTGCGCTATTGCCTCAATTCGGCGGCGCTCGACCTCAAGCCCAAGTGACTACGCTTCGGCGATTGCCGTAGCGTTTCGGATAGCGGCTGGGCGCGGCTGACGGTACAGCTGTGGCCATGACACCGGCACTCTTGGCGCCGCGCCAGGTCTTCTTCGGCTGGCGCGTGGTCGGCGCGGCCTTCGTCTTCGCCGTCTTCGCCTGGGGCGTCGCGTTCTACGGCCCGTCCGTGTTCCTGCACACACTCCATCAGGCGCGCGGCTGGCCGGTGTCGCTCATCTCGGCGGCGATCACCACGCATTATCTGCTCGGCGCCGGCATGGTCGCTTATCTCGACGACGCCCATCGCCGCTTCGGCATCGTCGCGACGACGCGGGCTGGTGTTCTCGCGCTCGCCGCCGGCACGGTCGCTTGGTCGCTGGCGGCAGCGCCCTGGCAGCTCTTCGCGGCCGCCGCGCTGACCGCAATCGGCTGGGCCACGACGAGCGGCGCCGCGATCAACGCCATGCTCATGCCCTGGTTCAAGCGCCGGCGCGGCTTCGCGCTCAGCCTCGCCTATAACGGCGCCAGCATCGGCGGCGTGCTGTTCCTCCCCCTTTGGGTCGCGCTGATCGGCCGACTGGGTTTCCCCGGCGCCGCCGCGACCGTGGCGGCCGCGGTCATCCTCGTGCTCTGGCCGCTGGCCGGACGCTACCTGCGACCGACGCCGGCAGCGCTGGGGCTCGCGCCCGACGGCGAGGTGGTGGCAATCGCGGGGAACGGCAACCCGGCGCCGGCCGTGGTGCGACCGGCCGTCAGCCGCCGGGATCTGCTGCGGCAGCCGCGCTTCATCACGCTGGCGGCCGCCTTCGCTGTCGGGCTCTTCGCCCAGGTCGGACTCATCGCGCATCTGGTGACACTGCTGGTGCCGGTCCTCGGCGAGAGCGGGGCGGCCGGCGCGGCGAGCCTCACGACGGTCTGCGCCGTCATCGGCCGGCTGCTGCTCGGCGCATTCATCGATCGCGCTGACCGGCGCCTTGCCGCCGCGGGGAATTTCGCCATGCAGGCCTGCGGCTTTCTGCTCATGTCGGGCGCGAGCGCATGGTCGGTGCTGCCGGGCTGCGTGTTGTTCGGGCTTGGGCTCGGCAATCTCGTGTCGCTGCCGCCCTTGATCGCCGAGGCCGAATTCGAGGCGGCGGATGTGGGGCGCGTCGTCGCGCTCGTCATCGCCATCAACCAGGCGACCTTCAGCTTTGCCCCCGCGATCTTCGGCGCGCTGCATGATCTCGCCGGCAGCTACGCGGCGCCGCTGGCGGTGGCGGTGGCGCTGCAGACGAGCGCGGCCGTGCTCGTGCTGCTGGGAAGGCGCCGGTAGCTTAGCTACTTGTCTGCCTTGCTGGATGCCGCGAGCGTGTAGGGCAGGAACAGCGTGTCGGCCGCCATGCTGAGCGGCAAGTCGACAACGAACACCGGCCATAGCATCAGGTAGGCGACGGCGCCGAACGGGTCGCACTCGCGTCGCCGTCGGCACGCCTCGCAAAGATGCTGCACCATCCAGTCCTTGCGCCGCGGACGCGCTTAGAGCCGCGCCGGGACCTCGTGCGTCTTGAAGACGCGGTCGGTGGAGGCGTCGATCTCCTCGAGGCGGATGCCGTAGCGCCAGAGCTCGGCCAGATGGTCGAGCACGGCGCGGCAGCTCGGCTCGTCGAGGAGGATGCCGTTGTGCACGGCATGCGTCAGGACCAGGCAGCGGTCGCCGGCGAGGTCGACGTCGCGGATCTGGATATCCGGATCGTGCCGGGCGAGGTCGTAATGGCGGGCCAGCGAACGGCGGATGTCGCGGTAGCCGCGCTCGTCATGGATCGCCCGGACCACGAGCGCGTCGTTGCCCGCCTCGTCGAGCACCCGGAACAGGCGGAATTCGCGGATCAGGCGCGGGCTCAGATACTGCAGCACGAAGCTCTCGTCGCGGTAGTTGGCCCAGGCATGGCGCAGCGTGCCGTAGGGGTCGCCGTTGCCGGCGATGTCCGGGAACCACTCGCGGTCCTCGTCGCTGGGCTCGAGGCAGATGCGCTTGATGTCGCGCATCATGGCGAAGCCGAGCGCATAAGGGTTGAGGCCGTTGTAGCGGGGATCGTCGAAATCCGGCTGGAAGACGACACTGGTATGTGAATGCAGCGCCTCGAGGAAGGTGCCGTCGTTGATCAGGCCCTTCTCGTGCAGCCGGGTCATGATCTCGTAATGCACGAAGGTGGCGCAGCCCTCGTTCATGAGGCGCGTCTGCTTCTGCGGGTAGAAGTACTGCGAGATGTGGCGGACGACGCGCACCAGCTCCCGCTGCCACGGCTCGAGCCGCGGCGCGCGCTTCTCGAGGAAGTAGAGGATGTTCTCCTCGGGGAGGCCGAGCTTGCGCCGCACCTCCGCGCGCTGCTTGGCGCGGGTGCTGACGTCCTCCTCGCGCTTCTCGCCGATGAGGGCGGTGCGCCAGATGTCGTCGTAGCTCTCCTCGAAATGGCGCCGGCGCTCTTCC
Organism: Allostellaceae bacterium; assembly: GCA_036383115.1. GTDB lineage: Bacteria > Pseudomonadota > Alphaproteobacteria > ATCC43930 > CGMCC-115725 > DAHUYF01. Next base: position 320 of record DASVOY010000629.1, on the reverse strand, counting down.
GCGCGGCGCCGCTCCTCCTCGAGGTTGAGCTTGGGCGGGCGTGCGTAACGGTGCACGCCGTGGTTCATCAGCGCATGCGCCGCGTCGAGCACTCGCTCGACCGCCTCGACGCCGTTCTGCTCCTCGGCGCGCGAGACGAAATCGCGCGCGAAGGTGAGATAGTCGAGGATCCCCGTGGCGTCGGTCCACTGGCGGAACAGGTAGTTGTTCTTGAAGAAATGATTGTGGCCGAAGGCGGCATGCGCGACCACCAGCGTCTGCATCGCCATGGAGTTCTCCTCCATGATGTAGCTGATGCAGGGGCTCGAATTGATTACGAT
>DASVOY010000628.1:0-1937 GCA_036383115.1 Allostellaceae bacterium | reverse complement strand
CGCTGCGCTTGTCCCTCGATCACGCGCGCGTCAGGGCGTGGTGCAGGCGAATGTGGCTCGAGCCGGCGTGAGGAGGGGGCAATAATTGAGCGTCACGTCGCGATCGACGCGCTCGGCCGTCATGCCGGGGCCGCAGCTTTGGGCGGCGACGCCGCGTACCTGCGCCTTCGTCGTGGTCAGCCAGTTGTAGCAGACGGCGACCCGCGTGACCTCGGCCTGGCCGGCCGGCGCGGGCGGAGGCACGGTCTCGAAGGGCGGCAGCCAGCCGCAACCGGCGAGCCCGAGCAGGATCGGAACGAAAGCGATGGGAATGAAGCGTCGCATGCAGGGAGGCTCGCCGATCCCACGCCGCCGCGCAACCCTGCAATCTAGCGGCGCGTCGCCGGCCGGAGGAGAACGATCGCGAGCGCCGCGAGCACCAGCATCAGCGCGGCGACCTCGGCAGCGCCGATGCGCTCATGCAGCAGCAGCGCCGAGGAGACCACGCCGATGACCGGGATGATGAGCGAGCCGATCGAAGCGATGGCGACAGGAAGCCGGCCGAGCACGGTGAACCAGGCCCATTGGCTGAACACCATGCCGAAGATGATGATATAGGCGAGCGCGGCGAGCGCCGCCGCATCCGCCCGCGCCAGTCCCGGAAACGGGCCGGTGGCGATCGCCGCGAGCAAGATCGGCAGCCCGCCCAGGCTCGTCTGCCATCCCGTCAGCGCGGCGGTGGAGCAGCTCCAGCGGAAGCGCTTCATCACCACCGTCCCGGCGCCCCAGGCCATGGCGGCCAGCATCATGGCCGAGGCGCCGAGCGGGGCGGCGGCGATCTTGTGCAAATCGGGCAGCAGCAACGCGACCATGCCGCCCATGCCGAGGCCGAGGGCGAGGAGCCCGCGCCAACCGAAGGGCTCGCCGAGCACGATGGCGCCGAACAGCATCGCCCAGGCCGGCATGGTGTAGGCGATGATGCTGGCGCGCCCCGCCGGCATCATCGACACGCCATAAGCCGAGAGCAGATGCCACAGCGTCACGTTGAAGAGCGCCGCCAGCAGCAGCGGCCCGACCTCGTGCCGCCGCACCGCGAGCGGATCGCCGCGCACCGCCGCGATCGCGAGCAGCAGCGGCCCCGCGGCGACGAGACAGAGGGCGCGGAAGGGCAGCACCGGGATCTCGGCGAGCACGATCTTCATGAAGGGCCAGTTGAGGCCCCAGCACAGGCTCAGCGCGGCGAGCAGCAGATAGGCGCCGGTCGCGGGTCGCCGTGCCGCAACGATGGACTTTATGGTCACGCGGCGCCGAGTGCCGCCTCCGCAAAAAGCGCGATGGCCAGCAGCCTTGCATCGCCCTCGGGACGGCCGACGAGCTGCACGCCGACCGGAAGGCCGCCCGGCCCGCGCCCCGGCAAGGTGATGCAGGGCAGGTGCAGCAAGGTCCAGGGCCGGTTGAACACGGGATCACCCGTGGTCGCCGCCGGCGGCGCCTCGCCCGGCGCGGCCGGCACCAGCATCGCGTCGAACTCGCCGAAGAACGCGGCGATCTGCGCCCGCGCCGCCACGGCGTATTGCCGGGCTTCGTCATAGGCGGACGGCGTCACCGCGATCCCTTCGGCGAGGAGCGCGGCGGTGCGCGGCATGATCTCGGTGGCGCGGTTGAGCCGCTCCCAGGCGAGATTGCGCGCCGCCTCGTAATTCATGATGGCCAACTGCGCCGGCACGAGACGGTCGAAGGCGGCGAAACCCGGCCGCTCGGCGACGGCGGCGCCGGCGCGGGCGAGGCGCTCGCGCGCATCCTCGAGCGCGGCAAGTGTTGCCGGCTGCGCCTGCTCCCAGGGCTGGGTGCGGTAGACGCCGATGCGGGGCCGCGTTGCGGGCTCCTTCGCCATGAGGTCCGGCCGGCCGGTAAGCGCGGCGACGAAGAAGGCGATGTCGCCGACATTGCGGGCGAAG
>DASVOY010000627.1:0-8462 GCA_036383115.1 Allostellaceae bacterium | reverse complement strand
CAGCACCTGACGCGCACCAACCGCCTCGCCTCGCCGGTCTATCTCGTGGGCGAGAGCTATGGCGGGTTCCGCGGCGCTCGCCTTGCCCACCAGCTTGCGACCCAGCAGGGCATTGCCGCCGCGGGCGTGATGCTGATCTCGCCGGTGCTCGAGTTCCGCTTCATGAGCGGCGACGGCTTCGACGTGCTCCCTTGGGCGCTGCGCCTGCCCTCCTTTGCGGCGGTGGCGCGCGAGCAGAAGGGGTCGCTCTCGCCGGAAGCACTGGCGGACGCCGAACGCTTCGCGCTCAGCGACTACCTCGTCGCGCTGGCGGGTGGCCCCGGCGACGGCGAGGCCGCGCAGCGCTTCTACGCCAGGGTGGCCGAGCTCATCGGCCTCGGCGAGTCGACCGTGGCGCGCTGGGGCGGCCGCGTGCCGGTCGGCGTCTATGTCAGGGAGATGCGCCGGCCCGACGGACAGGTGCTCAGCCGCTATGACGGCAGCGTCGCCGCCCCCGATCCCGATCCGCGCAGCCGCGGGCACGAGGATGATCCGGTGCTGCAGGGCTCGATCGCGCCATTCACCCGCGGCTTCCTCGCCTATGCCCGCGACGAGCTCGGCTTCGTGACGGAGCAGAACTACGAGCTGCTCAATGGCAACGTCAGCCGGCATTGGGATTGGCGCGACGGCGATTCCGGTGGCCGCTCCTCGGTCGGCGCCGCCGATGCGCTCCGCCGCGCGCTGGCGCTTCAGCCGCAGCTGCGCGTGCTCATCGCGCACGGCCTGACCGACCTGACCACGCCTTACATGGCCAGCCGCTACGTCGTCGATCACTTGCCGCGGAACGTCACGGCGTCGCGCGTCGATCTCAAGCTCTACCCGGGCGGTCACATGATGTACCTGCGCTCGGGCTCGCGCCACCGCCTGCATGACGACGCACAGACCTTCTATCAGCCCGCAGTGGAGTAGCGACCGTTGCTGATCATTTCCCGTCGAGGCTCGCGAGGATGGCGTCGATCTCATCCTGATTGTTGGCGTTGCTCGGGAGCTGCGGCCCGCTGACGAAGTCCTCGTCGGGTGGCCTCTGTGCTGCCGCGGCCTTTTTGCCGCCGACGCTCTCGTCGAAGGCGGCGAGCAGCGCGTCGATCTTGCCCTCGATGTATTTCAACGTCTTCACGACCTTGGTGATGCGCTGGCCGGTGATGTCCTGGAAGTTGCATGCCTCGTAGATGCGGGTGACGGCGGCGCCGATGGGGGCGCCCTTTTCCGGCGGCACCACGGCGGCGAGCTTCTGGATCGTCTCCGCCTCGTCGAGGATGGCACCGGTCGCGTCAGCTGTCGCCTCGACCACGGCGTCGAGCTCGTCCGTCGCCATCGGGATGTGCCGCTCGCGGATGTCGTGCGGCTGGATCTCGGCGAGTTCCTTCTTTGCACGCTGGATATATTGGGCGAGCTGCTCTAGTTCGGCGTAGAGCTTGAGATCGGCGATCGACATGTCGCCCGACAAGCTCTCGACGATCGCCTCCACCACCGCCGCCACCTCGGTGGTGTCGACGGCAATACGTGTGCGCGACCCAATGGCGTCGAGCTTGCGACCCAAATCACTGTCCTCGCCCGACTTTGGCGGCGGACTTCCGCGTGGAGCGGGCTTCCCAGGCATGGGCGCAACTTACAACCCGGCGCGTTTATAGGTCGTTAATCAACGGATGAGGGCTTTGCCACCGGTCTGTGGCTGGCTGGCGCCGCTTGTGGTTTGATGCGCAAGTTCCGACCGGTCTTGCGGCATGGGGTCAATCGTCGCGGTGGGTGCGCTCCATGCGCTCGTGGCGCTCCTGCGCCTCGAGGCTCAGGGTGGCAATGGGACGCGCCTCGAGCCGCCGGATGCCGATCGGCTCGTCGGTCTCCTCGCAAAAGCCGTAGCTGCCGTCCTCGATGCGCATCAGCGCCGCATCGATCTTCGAAATCAGCTTGCGCTCGCGGTCGCGCGTGCGCAGCTCGATCGAGCGCTCGGTCTCGAGCGAGGCCCGATCGGTCAGGTCCGGCTCGGCCAGGCTCTCTTCTTTCAGGTGCTGCAAGGTCTCCGACGATTCCGCCAGAAGCTCCGAACGCCAGCGCAGCAGCTTCTGGCGGAAATACTCAAGCTGCAGCGGGTTCATGAACTCTTCTTCCTCCGAGGGCCGATAATCTGGCGGAAGCATTGGCCGCATTCCTTACTCCGTAAGCCCGAAGACCCCAAATCGTGCGCGAGTATATGAATCGACGCCCGCTAGAGCAAGCGGCTCGAATTATGACAGATCGTTGAAATCCCTGATGATTTTTATGCCGATCAAAACCTGGCCCCGAGCCCCGCCAATTCGGCTGCAACCGGCGGATCAAGCTCGCGGTCACGCCCACGCACCCTTCGACCGGAGAAAACGGCGCCCGGATGACGACTACGTCATGTGCGGGAACGCGATCGCCGGTCACCGATCGCGTCGCAGCGTCGGCGGATAGCTGCTGGCCTCGAAAGGAAAGCGCTGCGGACGGGCACGTGGGCTAGGACGGCTTCACCCCTCATGCAGGAGGAAGAGTAACCGGACCGAGCGTGGGCTGATGGTCGGCGCGATGCCTCGGACAGAAGGCCAAGCGGCCGCCGCAATAGGGCAGCCGAGTGGCACGTTCAGGCTATCCCGGACGATCTACGTTATCTCGCATTTATGCAAAGTGCTCAACACGTTAACCAAGCCCTTTAGGGCTTTTTTAAGTCACGCCGACTAAATTTCCGGTTATGCAACGCGACCCCGCGGCAACCGTAAATACCGACGGACATTCCCCCGTGAAGCCGAGGACTTGGCTCGAGCTCATCGGGCCGATCGCCTCGTTGGACAGTTTGCCGCCGCCCGACACCAAGCGCTGGGTCATCCGCCGCAAGGCGGAAGTGGTCGCTGCCGTTCGCGCCGGCCTGCTCAGCCTCGAGGAAGCTTGCCGGCGTTATACCCTCTCGATCGAGGAGTTCCTGTCGTGGCAGCGGCTCGTCGAGAGCCACGGCCTCCCCGGCTTGCGCGTCACGCGCCTGCAAGATTATCGCGAGAGCGGCGGCGAGCGCTGACAGCCTCGGCCTGTCCGTGGTGCACGGGATCGTGGCCTCGCATGGCGGCACCATCGCCGTCCAAGGCGCGCCCGGCCGGGACACCCGTTGCGACGTCCTGATCCCGGTTGCCCGACGCCGCGAGGCGGACGCCTCCTGACCGATGCCTGGCTACTCCTTCCCGGCGTTGCCGCGCCGAAAGCTTTCCCCGCCGAGATCGTCGAGGGTCCGTCGCTGCCGCCGCTCCTGGCGCACCTCCTGCTGGCGCGTGCGGTTGGCAATGATGATCTCGTAGCGCTTCACTTCCTCGAGCGCCTCGGTGAGCGCGTCGCGGGCGCGCACAATGCGCTCCGCCACCTCGGCGCGCGACTGCACGAGCTTGCGCCGCCGGTCGATCAGCCGGCGCATATGGGCCGCATAGGTGGCGCCCTCCGGCGGGGCCCCGGCGACCGCCTGCTCGCGCTCGCTCTCGGCGTCGAGCCGGTATTGCTCCTCGCGCAGCCTCTCGGCCAGCTCCTCGAGCTCGGCGACGTGGCGCCGCCGCTCGTCGAGCTGCCAGCGATGCAGGCGGATGAGGCTCTCGAGCGCGCTCATACCCGCGCCTCGGTGCGCTTGCCCTCGCCCTCGGCGCGGCGCCGCGCATGGCCGTCCTTCGCCTCTACGACACAGTGCCCGCCGGCGGCCAGAAGCCCGGGCAGCCCGCCCACCTCGAGCGACAGCCCGCTGACGCCGGCCACGCGGCCGAAGCCACGGTGCTCCGGGATGAACGCTAGGTCGTCGACAAGGTCGGAAAGGCTCACCGATGGAAGCTCTGCCAGGACGGGGACGCCGGAGATTGCGCGTTGCGCGCATCATCTCCCGGCCCACTTAACCCGCAGTTAAATGGCCCGAGTCGCCGGCTCCGCCGGGTGGCGGAAACGCTGGAGTTATCAACCGGCCCGCGGAAAGGTCCGCAATAGCCTTACTTTTTTGTTGCCTGGTTAACCCGTCTTTAACCTCGGTTGGTAAGGATGATTAAAACCGATTATGGTGTGTGCGAGCTGACGGTCGGTTCAAGCGGAGACGGGAAGATGCGCGTACTTCTGGTGGAAGACGATTCGGCTACCGCCGCCAGCATCGAGATGATGCTGCGGGCCGAAGGCTTCATCTGCGACACCACCGATCTCGGCGAGGACGGGCTCGAGATCGGCAAGCTCTATGACTACGACATCATCATCCTCGACCTCATGCTGCCGGACATCGACGGATACGAGGTGCTGCGCCGGCTGCGGGCGGCGCGGGTCCGCACGCCGATCCTCATCCTGTCGGGGCTGGCCGAGCTCGACCACAAGATCAAGGGCCTGGGCTTCGGCGCCGACGATTTCCTGACCAAGCCCTTCGACCGCCGCGAGCTCATCGCCCGCATCCAGGCCATCGTCCGCCGCGCCAAGGGTCATTCGGAATCGGTGATCCGCACCGGCAAGCTCACGGTGAACCTCGACAGCCGCACCGTCGAGGTCGACGGCGCGCCGCTCCATCTGACCGGCAAGGAATACGGGATCCTCGAGCTTCTGAGCCTGCGCAAGGGCACGACGCTGACCAAGGAGATGTTCCTGAACCATCTCTATGGCGGCATGGACGAGCCCGAGCTCAAGATCATCGACGTCTTCGTCTGCAAGCTGCGGAAGAAGCTCTCCACCGCGACCAAGGGCGACAACTACATCGAGACCGTGTGGGGCCGCGGCTACGTCCTGCGCGACCCGCCGGCCGAGCAGGCGAGCGGCCCCTCGCGCAAGCTCGCCAAAGCGTAGATCCCTAGCTTAAGCGCGCCGCAGCGATCGGGGACGTCGCTCGCGCTGCGACGACGTGGCGAGGACCAGCTCAGCCGGCCTTTGGATCGAACTTGCGCAGCGCCTGAAGGTATTCATCAGGTGCTGATCCGTGTCGAAACACCCGAGCCCCTTGCCAGAACATAGCGTTGCATGGTGATCCGCCTGCGCCTGCCGAAGGGTGCCGCTCGTGGACGGCCGCGGCCTTAGCGCGCCGCCAGCCGCTTCGCCATGGCACTTGCCGACAGGACCGGGGTGTAGACGCCGCGCTGATCGGCCGGCGATTGGAGCTTGTCGCTGATGCCGATGATCGTCTCGGCGCCGCCGAGAAAGAGGAACCCGTCCGGCGGCAACAACTGGGCGAGGCGGTCCAGCACCATGGTCTTCGTCGGCTGGTCGAAATAGATCAGCACGTTGCGGCAGAAGATGACGTCGAACTGCCCGAGAGGGCTGAAATCCTCGAGCAGGTTGAGGCAGCGATAGCGCACCATGTTGCGGATCGCCGGGTCGATCCGCCAGCGTTCGCCTTCCTGGCGGAAGTACTTGACGAGCAGCTGGATCGGCAGGCCGCGTTGCACCTCGAATTGCGAATAGACGCCGGCCTGCGCCTTCTCCAGGATCTCGGTCGAGAGGTCGGTGGCGATGATCTCGACCTGCCAGCCGGCCAGCGCATCCTTCTCCTCGTTGAGGATCATGGCGATCGTATAGGGCTCCTGCCCGCTCGAGCACGCCGCGCTCCAGATGCGCATGGTCCGGGTGCTGGCGCGCGCTTTCATGATCTGCGGCAGCACGAAGTCGCGGAACTGCTCGAATGGCTTGAGATCGCGAAAAAACGAGGATTCGTTGGTGGTCATCGCCTCGACGATGTCGCGAACCATCTCCTCCTCAGGGCGGTTGCGCAGCGCCGCGACGAGATCGTCGAGCGACTTCATGTTGCGCCGGCGCACGACCGGCAACAGGCGGCTCTCGATCAGATAGGCCTTGTCGGCCGCGAGCATCAGGCCGGAGCGATCCTTGAGCAGGCGACAGAGCAGCTCGAAATCGGCGGGTGTCATCGCGGCCCCCGCGCGGCAAGCCTGCAGACGAAGGGGCCGATCTCGCCGAGCGGCAGGACGGCGCTGCATAGCCCGGCGCGCGCGACGGCGCCCGGCATGCCCCACACGACGCTCGTCGCCTCGTCCTGCGCGATCACCGTGCCACCGGCCTCGACCACCGCTTTGCTGCCGGCGAGTCCGTCCTTCCCCATTCCCGTCAGCACGAGGCTGAGCAGGCGCGAGCCATAATTGGCCGCGAGGCTGCGCAGCATCGGATCGACCGACGGGCGGCAGAAATTTTCGGGCGGTCCCTTGGCGACGCGCACCACCTTGTGCCCGGGCGCGGTCTGCTCGACCGTCATGTGGAAATCGCCGGGAGCGATATAGACGTGCCCCGCGCTTACCGGCTCGCCGTCGGCGGCCTCGGTGGCGGAAAAGCCGCTGGCGCGCGCGATGTGCTCGGCCAGGATGGTGGTGAAGGTGGCAGGCATGTGCTGGGTGATGAAGATCGGCTGGCTGACCGCGCCCTTCAGCGCGCCGAGGACGCGAAACAACGCCTGCGGTCCGCCGGTCGAGGCGCCGATGGCGACGACTTCCGGCGTTTCCCGGCTCATCGGGCGCAGCGCGATGACGCGCCGCAGCGGGTGGTCGGGCGCGAGCTCCTCGGTCCGGCGCAGCGCCGGCGGCGTGCTGCGCAAGCTCTTCAGCGCCACGATGCCGCGGCTCGCCTCGCCGAGCACCTTGACCTTGGCCAGGAGGTCCCGCTTGAACTCGTCGGCGCTGATGATCACCGATATGGCCGGCTTGGTCAGGTAATCCGCCGCGCCGGCGGCGAGCGCCCGCATGCTGATGTCGGCGCCGCGCCGGGTCAACGTCGAGGCGATGATGATCTTGAGGCCGGGCTTGGCCGCCAGCAGCTTCGGCAAGGCGGTGAGCCCGTCCATGATCGGCATTTCGATGTCGAGGACGACGACCTCGATGTCATGGCGCGCGAGCGCGTTCAGGGCCATCTCGCCGTTGCTCGCCGAGGCCACCACGGTGATCTCCGGATCGAGCTCGAGCGAGCGGATGATCAGCCCACGGATGACCGCGCTGTCATCCACCACCATCAGGCGATAGGGCGCGCGCACGCGGCCTTCCGGCGCGCTGCCCGTCCCCGGTGCCGGCGCCGCCTCCACCCCCATCACAAGAGCCCCACCTGAGCGAATTTCGCCTGCAGGATGTCGCTGTCGAAGGGCTTCATGATGTACTCGTTCGCCCCGGCGCCGATCGCCTCGCGGATGTGCTGGATGTCGTTCTCGGTGGTGCAGAACACCACGATCGGCCTGTCGCCGCCCTTGGTGCGTCGCAGCTGGCGCAAGAAGTCGATGCCGCTCAGCCCCGGCATGTTCCAGTCGAGCAGGATGGCGTCAGGCATCTTGCGCAGGCACGCGTCCATCGCGGTTCTGCCGTCGACAGCCTCTTCGATGATGAAATTCAGGTCCTCGAGGATGCGGCGCGCGACCTTGCGCACGACACGCGAGTCGTCGACAACAAGGCAGGACTTCATACCAACGCGCTCCTCGATACCGTCTCGATCACCGGCGAAACCTCAGACGGCCTCCGCGCGGACCGAGAAGTCGAGCACCCGTGCCACGTTGAGCACGACGAGGAGCGTGTGCTCCAGGCGATAGATCCCTCCGGACACCTCGCGCCATGCCGGATCGAGCGTCGGCGGATTGCGCTCGGCGGCGTCGGGGCTGAGGCTCAGCACCTCGCCCACGGCGTCGACGATGATGCTGTAGAGCTCGCCGCCGTGATCGACGACGACGCTCATGCCGATCTCCCCTTCCGGCAGCCGCGGCAGGCGGAGCCGGGTGCGCAGGTCGATCGCGGTGACGATCCGCCCGCGCAGGTTCAGCGAGCCCGCCACCTCCTTGGGCGCCAGAGGAATGCGCGTGATGCGCTGCGGCCCCAGCACGTCCTGGACCTGCAGGACGGGGATGCCGAAGACCTGCCCGGCGACCGTGATCGACACGAACTCGTGCTGCGCGTTGCCGGTGCCGGCCTGCTCGCGCCAGTCGGCCAGAGTCACGCCATTGCTCATGCGGCACCTCGATCATTGATCGCTTCCGAGAGCGTCGTGAGAAGCCCGTCGCGGTCGAATTTCGCCACGTAGTCGCGGAACCCCGCGGCGCGGCCGCGGTCGATGTCCTTCTGCGTCGCATGCGAGGAGAGCGCGACGAGCGGCGTGCCCTGCCACCGGCTGTCGTTCTTGACCACGGTGGCGAACTCGAAGCCGTTCATGCCGGGCATCTCGATGTCGCTGACGATGATGTCGAAATCCTCGCCCGCCTCGCACATGCGCAGCGCGTGGTCGCCGGACTCCGCGGTCGTCACCTGGTAACCCGCCGCCGCGAGCAGCGGCGTCAGCATGTTGCGGAAGAACGGGCTGTCGTCGACCAGCAGCAGGCGCCGGTTCTTGCCGTTCACCAGCTGGCGCTCGTCGACGAACTCGCCATCGTCCGGAGTCCCGAACCAGTCGCTGTAAACCTGCGTGAGGTAATGTCCGGCGTCGACGACATCGGTCGCCTT
>DASVOY010000626.1:0-2239 GCA_036383115.1 Allostellaceae bacterium | reverse complement strand
CCTGTCACGGAGAGGAACATGCGTAAGATCATTTCGACATTGGCGCTGTGCACGGCGCTGGCCGCCTGCGCCCAGCCGGGGCAGCCCGGCTATGGCGAGGCCGGCACCTTCGGCATGAACAAGACGACCGGCGGCGCGCTGGTCGGCGCCGGCACCGGCGGCCTCATCGGGTCGCAGTTCGGCCACTGTCAGGGCAAGGGGGTGGCCACCGTGCTCGGCGTGATCGCCGGCGGCCTGCTGGGATCGCAGGTCGGCGCCTCGCTCGATCGTGCCGATCAGGCGGCGCTGCATAACAGCACGGTCCAGGCGCTTGAGACCGCGCCGCCCAACCAGGCGCTGCCTTGGCGCAACGCGAACAGCGGCAATTACGGCACGGTGACGCCGGGGCCGATCTACCAGGCCTCGGGCCAGTACTGCCGCGAATTCCAGCAGACCATCGTCGTGGGCGGCCAACAGGAGCAGGGCTTCGGCAAGGCCTGCCGCCAGCCGGATGGCAGCTGGAAGATCGTGCAATAGACTGTCGCCTCGGCCTCTGTGCGGGGATCCCCACGCCCGCCGCGGCATCCGACTGCGGCGGGCGTAGTCCTTTGTATTGCTTTCCGGGCGCTGTCTGACCATTCTCTAGGCGCTTGTCGCCCAGAGAGAATGTCGCAATGCCCGATGCGCCGGTCCGCGTTGGCCTCTTCGTCACCTGCCTTGTCGATCTGTTCCGCCCTTCCGTCGGCTTCGCCGCGGTTAAGCTGATCGAAGATGCCGGCTGCATGGTCGAGGTGCCTGCGGCGCAGACCTGCTGCGGCCAGCCCGCCTATAATTCCGGCGACAAGGCCGACACGAAGGCGGTGGCGCGCCAAGTGATCGATGCCTTCGAGGGCTTCGATTATGTCGTGGTGCCGTCGGGCTCCTGCGGCGGCATGATCAAGCAGCATTATCCAGAGCTCTTCGCCGACGATCCCGCGATGCTCGAGCGCGCCCGCCATCTCGCCGCGCGCACCTATGAGCTCGTCTCCTTCCTCACCGATGTCCGTGGCGTCGACCATGTCGCGGCGCACTACGAGGGCGTCGCCACCTATCACGATTCCTGCTCGGGGCTGCGCGAGCTCGGCGTCAAGCAGCAGCCGCGCCGGCTGCTCGCCGGCGTCGCCGGGCTGAGCATCAAGGAATTGCCCGGCGCCGAGGTGTGCTGCGGCTTCGGCGGCACCTTCTGCGTCAAGTATCCCGAGATCTCCGACCGCATGGTCGCCGACAAGGCCGCCGACATCGCCGCCACCGGCGCCGACACGCTGCTCGCCGGCGACATGGGCTGCCTGCTCAACATGGCTGGCAAGCTCTCGCGGCTCGGCAAGCCCGTGCGCGTGCGCCATGTCGCCGAGGTGCTCGCCGGCATGACCGAGGAGGCGCCGCCGATCGGCGCGCCCGAGGAGAAACGCTGATGCAGGTGACGAGCCACACTTTCAAGGAGAACGCGCACCAGGCGCTGGGCAACGCCAATCTGCAGAAGGCGCTGACCATGATGCGCAGCGGCTTCCCCGCGCGCCGCGCCGCGGCCATTGCGCGGCTGCCCGAGTTCGAGGCGCTGCGCGAGGAAGGCAAGGCGATCAAGGATCACGTGCTGGAGAATCTCGATTTCTATCTCGAGACATTCGAGCGCAATGTCGTCGCGCGCGGCGGCCAGGTCCATTGGTGCCGCACGCCCGAGGAAGCGCGCCAGAAGGTGCTGGAGATCTGCCGCCGTCTCGAGGCCAAGACGGTGACCAAGGGCAAGACGATGATCGCCGAGGAGATCGCGCTCAACGATTACCTCGAAGAGAACGGCGTCACGCCGGTCGAGACCGATCTCGGCGAGTACATCATCCAGATCCGGAAAGAGTATCCGAGCCATATTATCGCCCCCGCCATCCATCTGGTGAAGGAGCAGATCGCGCAGAGCTTCCGCCAGACACATCGCGATCTCGATCCCGCGCGCCCGCTCGAAGAGGCGCCGACGCTCGTCGCCGAGGCGCGCACCGTACTGCGTCAGAAATTCCTCGCCGCCGATGTCGGCATCACCGGGGCCAATTTCTGCGTCGCCGAAACCGGCTCCACGATCATCGTCACCAACGAGGGCAACGGCGACCTGACGCAGACGCTGACCAAGGCGCATATCGCGCTGGCGAGCCTCGAGAAGGTGGTGCCGACGCTGGAGGACGCGTCCACCATCCTCCGCCTACTCGCGCGCTCGGCGACGGGCCAGGAATTCTCC
>DASVOY010000625.1:0-5717 GCA_036383115.1 Allostellaceae bacterium | reverse complement strand
CGTTTGACGTTGCTTTCCTTCCGATCCTGTACCATTCACCACCTCGCCAACGACGCACCGACGGCGTCAGCAAGAGCAATGAACGCGGCCCTCACGGCGGGGTTCCGGCGCTCGCGGGGCGCTCCAGGCGGCTGATTGCCGCTCTTGCCGGGCTGCGCTAAGACCGGCGCCGTCGGCAATGCCTCGCAGGACAGGACAATGACCGCTTGCGGCCCGCTCTCGGGCATCACCGTCGTCGATCTCTCGCGCATCCTCGCCGGACCCTATTGCACCTTCCTCATGGCCGAGATGGGTGCCCGCATCATCAAGGTCGAGCCGCCGGGCAAGGGCGACGACGCGCGCGAATACGGGCCGTTCCGCGAGGGCAAGTCGACGTATTTCTCCTCGATCAACCGCGGCAAGGAATCGATCGCGCTCGACCTCAAGGCGCCCGCCGACAAGCACATCTTCGAGAAGCTGCTCGAGCGCGCCGACGTGCTGGTGGAGAATTTTCGCCCCGGCACGATGGAGAAGCTCGGCTATGGCTGGGAGACGCTGCACCCGCGCTATCCGCGCCTCATCTACGCCGCCGCCTCGGGCTTCGGCCATAGCGGCCCCAATTCCCGCGATCCCGCCTACGACATGGTGATGCAGGGGCTGGGCGGGATGATGAGCATCACCGGCCATCCCGGCCAGCCGCCGGTGCGCGTCGGCATGTCGATCGGCGATATCGGTGCCGGGCTATATACTGCCGTCGCGGTCAATGCGGCGCTCGTCCACCGCGAACGCAGCGGCGAGGCGACGAAGATCGACATCGCCATGTTCGACTGCCAGCTCGCGCTGCTCGAGAACGCCATCATGCGCTACACCGTGACGGGACAGGTCCCCGGCCCCCTGGGTGCGCGGCATCCCTCGATCACGCCCTTCGAGGCCTTCGCCACGGCCGACGGGTCCATGATCATCGCCGCCGGCAATGACGGGCTCTTCCTGAAGCTGTGCGACGCGCTGGGCCGGGGCGACCTCGCCACGGCGCCGGAGTTCAGGACCAACGACCTGCGCAACCAGAGCCAGCCCAGGCTCAAGGCGGAGATCGAGAAGGAATTGAAGAAGAAGCCGACCGCGGCCTGGATCGAGGTTATCGGGCGCGCCGGCATTCCGTGCGGACCCATCAACAATGTGGCGCAGGCGCTCGAGCATCCGCAGGTGGCGGCGCGCAACATGCTGGTGACGGTCGAGGACCCCGTCTCCGGCACGCTGAGGCTCGCCGGCAACCCGCTGAAATTCTCCAGCTTCGCCGACCCCCCTACCCGCGACCCCGCGCCCGCGCTCGACGCCGACCGCGCGAAGCTGCTGCGCGAGCTGGGCATCGGCGACTGAAGCGCCGCTCCCTCCCCTTGTGGGACTAGGACGGGGCGAGGGGTGGAAGCAGCCTCCGAGATTGTATAACTTGAGCCGGCGAGCCCCCTCACCGCCCCGCTGCGCGGGTCCCTCCCTCTCCTACGAGGGGAGAGGGTGATGAAGGGCGCTCGGGACCGAACAGACTGGATTTGGGAGGAGGACCGCGATGCTTCAGAACCGCCTGCAGCCGGTGCTCGATCCGCGCGCGCTGGCGCGCGAGCTCAGCAACAAGCTGCTGATCGACGGCGCGATGGTGCCGGCGGCGACGGGACGCACCTTCCCGGTGATCAGCCCGGCAACCCAGGAGCACGTCGCCGATGCGGCGGAAGGCACCGGGCCCGACGTCGATGTCGCGGTCAAGGCCGCGGCCAAGGCGCAGAAGGCTTGGGCCAAGATGGCGGCGCGGGAGCGCGGCCGCCTTGTCTACGACTGCGGGCGACTCCTCAATGACCATGTCGAGGAAATCGCACGGCTCATCACGCTCGAGACGGGCAAGGCGATCCGCACCGAGAGCCGCGTCGAGGCCGGCGTCTTCGCCGATGTGCTGATCTTCTATGGCGGGCTCGGCTCCGAACTCAAGGGCGAGAGCGTGCCGTTCAAGCCGGGCATGCTCACCATCACCCAGCGCGAGCCGCTGGGCGTGGTCGGCGCCATCATCCCCTGGAACGTGCCACTCTTGCTGATGGCGCTCAAGATCGCGCCGGCGCTGGTCGCCGGCAACGCCGTGGTCGTGAAATCGGCCGAGGAGGCGCCGCTCGCGGTGCTGCGCGCCTGCCAGATTATGAACCAGGTGCTGCCGCCGGGCATCCTCAACATGCTGTCGGGCGACGGCCCCGGCTGCGGCGCGCCGCTCGTCGCGCACAAGGGCGTCGGCAAGGTCACTTTCACCGGCTCGGTCGAGACCGGCAAGCTCGTCTATAAGACCGCGTCGGAGAAGCTCATCCCGGTGACGCTCGAGCTCGGCGGCAAGAGCCCGATGATCGTCATGGGCGACGCCGACATCGACAAGGCCGTCGACGGCGCCGTCATCGGCATGCGCTTCACCCGCCAGGGCCAGAGCTGCACTGCGGCGAGCCGCATCTTCGTCCAGGACCAGATCCACGACGCCTTCGTGCAGAAGCTCAAGGCCAAGGTCGACGCCATGAAGATGGGCGACCCCTTGGACGAGGCGACGGACATCGGCTCGATCATCTCGAAGCAGCAATTCGACAAGGTCCGGAATTACATCAAGATCGGCGAGGAGACTGCCGGGGCGAAGGCGCTGCGCTGCTCGGCCATGCCGGCGGACCAGAAGCTCGGGCGCGGCTACTTCGTGCAGCCGGTGATCTTCACCGGCATCGCCAACGACAACAAGCTGTGCCGCGAGGAGATCTTCGGCCCGGTCACCTGCGTCATCAAGTTCCGGGACTACGAGGAGGCGATCCGCCAGGCGAACGACAGCGAGTACGGCCTTGCCGCCACCATCTGGACGCGCGACCTCAAGACCGCGCTCGACGCGACGCAGCGGCTCGAGGCCGGCCTCGTCCAGGTCAACCAGAACCTGGTCGTGCAGGCCAACATGTCCTATGGCGGCATCAAGTCCTCGGGGCTGGGCAAGGAGGCTTCGCTCGAATCGATGCTCGAGCACTTCACCCAGAAGAAGACCATCATCCTCAATCTCGGCTGAGCGGCGCGGCGGGCGGCGGCAACGGTGTTACGGCGAATCTTGCTCGTGCTGCTTCTGCTGCCGCTCGTCGTCATCGCCGCGGGCTATCTCTGGCTGCGCTCGTCGCTCCCGGTGAACGAGGGGCGCCTCGTCCTGCCCGGGCTCGCCGCCGAGGTGCGCATCACGCGCGACGCGCAGGGCATCCCGACCATCTCCGCCGCCAGCGAGCGCGACGCCGCCTTCGCGCTCGGCGTGCTCCACGCTCAGGATCGACTCTTTCAGATGGACCTCATGCGCCGTTTCGGCGCCGGCCGGCTCTCCGAATGGTTCGGCCCGGCCACGCTGCGCGCCGACAGGTTCAGCCGCACCCTCGGCCTCTACCGCCTCGCCGAGCTGCAGTATCAGCAGCTCGCGCCCGAGCTGCGTGTCGGACTCGACGCTTATGCCGCCGGGGTCAACGCCTATCTTGCGCAGCGCCACGCGCTGCCGCCTGAGTACTATCTCCTCGACGCGACGCCCGAGCCCTGGCGGCCCGCCGATTCGCTGGTGTGGGGCAAGATCATCGCCATCCAGCTCTCCGGCAATTTCCGCGGCGAGCTGCTGCATGCGCGCCTGATCGAGCAGCAGCACCTCACGCCCGAACAGCTCGCCGTGCTCTATCCGCCTTATCCGAAGGACGCGCCGGTCGCGCTGGGCGATGCGAGCAAATGGCTCGAGGGCCTGCCGCTCGACCGCATCTATGCGAGCCTGCCGCCCATCGTCGGCCCGCAATCGGCCTCCAACAACTGGGTCGTCGACGGCAGCCACACCGTCTCGGGCAAGCCGCTCCTCGCCAATGATCCCCATCTCGACTACACGGCGCCGGGCCCATGGTATCTGGCGCGGATCGAGGCCCCTGGCCTGGCCGTCGCCGGCATCACCTCCCCGGGCGTTCCCATCGTCGTCATCGGCCACAACGCGCGCATCGCCTGGGGCTTCACCACCACGGGGAGCGACGTCGAGGACCTCTTCATCGAGCGCGTCGATCCCGATGATGCCGCGCGCTACCTCACGCCCGACGGCGCCCAGCCCTTCGCTACGCGCCAGGAGGAGATCCGGGTGCGCGGCGCGGCTCCGGTCGCGCTCACCGTCCGCGCGACGCGGCATGGTCCGGTGATCTCCGACCTCGGCACCGATTACGGCCAGCCCGCCGCCGGCACGGCGCTGGCGCTGCAAGCCACTTGGCTCGCCGCTGACGACCGCTCGCCCGAAGCACTGTGGGCGGTCAACCACGCTGGCAATTGGAGCGAGTTCCGCGGCGCATTCCAGCGCTTCGTCGCGCCGCAGCAGAATATCGTCTATGCCGATGTCGACGGGAATATCGGCTTCATCGCCCCGGCGCGCGTCCCGATCCGTGCCAGGGGCGATGGCTGGCTGCCGGTGCCCGGCTGGAGCGGCGAGTACGACTGGACTGGCTATATTCCCTTCGACCAGCTGCCGCAGGGCTTCAATCCACCGAGCGGACGCTTCGTCAGCGCCAACAACAAGATCGTGCCCGACAGCTATCCTTATCTACTGACCCGCAATTGGGACCTGCCTAACCGCGCCGAGCGCATCAACGCGCTACTCGATGCCGTGCCGAAGCAGTCGCCCGATAGCACCGCGACGATGCAGGCCGACACGCTCTCGCTGATGGCCAAGGACCTGCTGCCCCTCATGCTGCAGGCGCCGCCGGCATCAAAGCAGGCGGGCGTGGCGATCGAGCGGCTCAAGGCCTGGGACGGGCGGATGGATCGCAACCAGGCCGCGCCGCTCATCTTCGCCGCCTGGCTGCGCGAGTTCACCCGCACGGTGCTCGCCGACAAGCTCGGGGCCGCCTTCGACGATTATTGGGGGATGCATCCCGATGTCGTCCACCTCGTCCTGACCGAGCACACTGAGTGGTGCGACGATCGCGGGACGCAGACGGTCGAGAGCTGCGACGTCCGTCTCGCCGCGGCGCTGGAGCGGGCGTTGGCGCAGCTCGGCGAGGCCTATGGGCGCGACATCAATGCCTGGCGCTGGGGCAAGGCGCACGAAGCGCAGTTCACCGGCCTGCTGTGGTCGCGCGTCCCCGTCCTCGGCGGTATTCTCGGGCTGCACCTGCCCGCCGATGGCGGCTATGACACGGTCAACAGCGGGGCCACGCCCATCCGTAGCGCCGACCATCCCTTTGCCGACGTGCACGGTCCCACGCTGCGCATGATCGTCGATCTCTCGGACATCGACGCCACGCAATTCATGATCGCGCCCGGCGAGTCCGGCAATCCGCTGTCGCGGCATTATAGCGACCTGATGCGGCCGTGGCGCGACAGCGTCTATCTCAGGCTCGGCGAGTCGCCGCGCGGCACGCTGGTGCTGGCGCCGCCATGACCGCGCCCGCTCAGAAGCTGCCGGTCTCGATCGCCGATGTCCGTGCGGCGGCGGACGCCATCGCCGGCGCCGTGCTGCGCACGCCCACGGTCGAGGCGCCGGCGCTGGCGGAGATGACCGGCGCCCGCGTCGTGCTCAAGCTCGAGACCCTGCATCCTACCGGCTCCTTCAAGGAGCGCGGCGCACTCACCAAGCTCCTCAGCCTCGACGCGCCGCAGCGCCAAGCCGGCGTCATCGCCATGTCGGCCGGCAACCATGCGCAAGGGGTCGCCTATCACGCGCGCCGCCTCGGCATTCCCGCCAC
>DASVOY010000624.1:0-1952 GCA_036383115.1 Allostellaceae bacterium | reverse complement strand
CGACGAGGCCGACCGCATGCTCGACATGGGCTTCATCCCCGATGTCGAGCGCATCGTCGGCTTGTTGCCGAAGATCCGGCAGACCCTCTTCTTCTCCGCCACCATGCCGCCCGAGATCCGCCGCCTCGCCGACGCCTTCCTGATGAACCCGAAGGAGATCTCGGTGGCGCCGCCGGCTTCGCCGGCCGCGCTGGTGACGCAGCACCTCGTCACCGTCGACCCCGATGACAAGCGCGAAACGCTCCGCCGCCTGATCCGCAGCGAGGACGTCAAGAACGCCATCATCTTCTGCAACCGCAAGCGCGACGTCGACATCCTCTATCGCTCGCTGGCGAAGCACGGGCTCAACGCCGCGGCGCTGCATGGCGACATGCCGCAATCGAAGCGCACCGAAACGCTGGAGCGCTTCAAGGAAGGCGAGATCCGGCTGCTCGTTGCCAGCGACGTGGCGGCGCGCGGCCTCGATGTCCAGGGCATGTCGCACGTCTTCAATTTCGACGTGCCGATCCACGCCGAGGATTACGTCCACCGCATCGGCCGCACCGGCCGCGCCGGGCGCGAAGGCCGCGCCTTCACCATCGCCACGCCCGAGGACGGCCGCTTCGTCCAGGCGATCACCCGCCTCATCGGCAAGGACATCCCGGTGGCCTCGGTCGAGGGCATCGGCACGGCCGAGCTTTCCGCCGAGGAAGGCGACCGCCGGCACCGCAGCCGGCGCGGTCGTCAGCGCGACGACGGCCGCGGCCGCGAGCATCGCCGCGACAAGCATCCGCCGCGCCAGGCGAGCGAGGGGCGTCCGCCGCGTCAGCCCAATGAAGGGCGTGGCGCGGCCCGGCCCGGCCCGCATCGCGCGCCGCCGCGCGAGGCGCCGCGTCCCATCACCATGGATCCCGACGGCAACGTGATGCCGCTGGTGTCGCACCGCGAGGCACGGGCAACGGAGCCCCGACACGAGCGCGACGAGGACGGGCGCATCGTGGGCTTCGGCGACCACCTGCCTGCCTTCCTCGCCCGTCCGGTGAAGGCGGCCCGCGGGTAGCGCGGATTTCTCGGTCGAGCCATAGTTTCGTCATTGCCGGGCTTGTCCCGGCAATCCATTGAGCCCCGGAGCGAAGCCCGGAGGTGACGAAAAGGGGAGCGTGTTCACATGAGTGAAGCAAGCTCTGGGAGACCGGGAGCGCAGCCGCGATGAAGACTATCTTCGTGATGGTGAAATGCGATCTCGGCAAGGCCTACAAGGTCGCCGAGGAAGCGGTCGAGACGGTGGAGCAGGTATCGGAGGTCTATTCCGTCTCCGGCCAGTACGACCTGCTGATGAAGTGCTACCTGCCGCCCGATATGGACATCGGCCACTTCGTCGTGGAGAAGCTGCAGACGCTTCCCGGCATCAAGGACACCTTCACCATCATGGCTTACAAGGCCTTCTCGGAAGACAAATCCTATTGATCGACCAGCGCCAGCCGCCGGTCCCTCCGGATGGAAAGCGGCGGCTGCAGCTGCCGCTTTTCGATCTTCTCGGCCCTTCCGTCGAGCGCTTCCGCCAACCGCATCAGCCGCGCGCCGCCGTCCCCGGCTTCGGCGAGCTGGGCCATGCGGCGCAGGATCGCGGCACGGCCGCGCAGGAAGGCGGGCTCGCCCTCTCCCCGCGCCTCGCTTGGTCGAGACAGGAAGACGAGCCCCGCCCGCTCGCCGGCAGCCCAGGCTACACGGACGCCGCGCGGCTCGAAGCGCTTGCCGCTCAAGGTCATTACCTCCCCGCCAACCACGAGGTGTTTGATCCGGAGCTTGGCGCCGCTGTCGGAGACGTCGAGCACGATGCAGTCGAGGCGATGGCCGGCCGTGGTCTCGAGCTGCGCCGACCAGAAGCCGCTGCGGCGTCGGTGCCGACGCCGGTCTTGCGTAACCGCCGAAGATTCGGGACTGATACCGTCGGACTGGGACATGCTTGGACT
>DASVOY010000623.1:0-6383 GCA_036383115.1 Allostellaceae bacterium | reverse complement strand
CAGAGCGGGCCTATCCCAAACTCATCCATTACAACAGGCTCGACAAAGGCGGGCACTTTGCGGCGTGGGAACAACCCCAGCTCCTCACTGCCGAGCTGCGGGCAGGGTTCAGATCGCTGCGCTGATCGGCGAAGGATCCAGAGGAGAGAATGTGATGATCATGCTCCTTAGGACGCTTGCCGCAGTCGCGGCTGGCACCGTGCTAGCCACGAGCGCCCTCGCCCAGAGCGCGACGAGCGCCGACCGGATCGAACACCATAGCGCGAAGATCGACGGCACGCGCTTCCACTACGTGACGGCCGGGACCGGCGATCCGGTGTTGCTGCTTCCGGGGTGGCCCGAGAGCTGGATTGCTTGGCGGAAGGTCGTGCCTTTGCTGGTCGGCGCAGGCCGCAGCGTCGTCGTGCTCGACCCCCGAGGCTTCGGTGAGAGCGACAAGCCGGCTGGAGGTTACGATCTCGACACTGCGGCACGCGACCTGCATCGCTTCCTTGAAACGACCAAGTTCGCGACCCCAGGAGGAATCGACATCATCGCCCATGACGTCGGCACGTGGATCGCGCACGCCCACGCCGCGAATTATCCGGCGGACGTCAGACGGCTGGTGCTGACCGAGTCGAACATTCCCGGAGTTACGGCATTCCCGGGCGGAATTCCGAACGAGACGGCGAATCTGAAGAGCTGGCAGTTTGCGTTCAATCGGCTGAACGATCTGCCGGAGATGCTGGTCCAGGGACGCGAGCGAGCTTACCTCGCCTGGATCTTCGCGACGAAGAGCACTCGATCCTACGCGATAGATTCGGCCGCTCTCGACGAATATACGCGTCAGTATTCCGCGCCCGGCGCTATGCGCGCTGGTTTCGCCTGGTACCGGGCAAACTTCGATGCGGAGGGCCTGGCGCAGGCGAAGGCGCGCGCGGCCAAGCGATTGCCCATGCCGGTTTTGGCGCTCGGAGGGTCCGACGGGGTGGGGGACGCGCTTCGCGCGACCGTCGCCACCCTCGGAGACCAGGTGCAAGGCGGCCCGATCACCGGCTCGACCACCGGCTGCGGCCACTTTCTCCCGGAGGAATGCCCTGACGAGCTGACCGAGGCTGTCCTCAAGTTCTGGCAATCGGCGCCGCGATGAGCCGAACGCATGAGAGCGAAGGGTTGCGGCGCGGCGCGGCCGTGACCGCCAATGCTACGCGGCAGAACATCGGCGTTGTGATCAACCTGGTCTAGGCCGGAGACGTCAATGAAAGCACACCAGCTCTTGCTCGCCGCCATCCTGGCCGGCGCAATCGCGGCGCCGAGCGAGACCTCAGCCGAGGACAAAGGCATGAGACAGCAGACGACGCCCGCGGCGGCCCGCTTACCCATCGAAGGCGAGCTGCCTTCTTTCGCCGGCGCGACCCAATGGCTCAATTCGCCGCCGCTGACGGCCGCGGATCTGCGTGGAAAGGTCGTCCTCATCGACTTCTGGACCTATACCTGCATCAATTGGCTGCGCACGCTTCCCTATGTCCGCGCCTGGGCCGAGAAATACCGGGATCAGGGATTGGTGGTCATCGGCGTGCACACGCCCGAGTTCGCCTTCGAGAAAAACCTCGATAGCGTGCGCCGGTCCGCGAGGGACATGAGGGTCGATTATCCGATCGCGGTCGATAGCGACTACGCGATATGGCGTGCCTTCCACAACCAATATTGGCCGGCCCTCTATTTCGTCGATGCGCAGGGGCATATTCGCCATCATCAATTCGGCGAGGGCGAATACGAGCGGTCGGAACTGATCATTCAGCAATTGCTGGCCGAGGCCGGAAGCAGCGGCATCGCCCAAGACGTGGTTGCGGTCGAGCCCCGTGGTGTTGAAGCTGCCGCCGATTGGAACAGCCTGAAGTCCCCGGAAAATTATCTCGGCTATGAGCGCACCGAGAATTTTGCGTCTCCCGGCGGCGCCGCATTGGACAAGCGTCGCGCCTACGCTGCCCCTGCGCGGTTGAGGCTCAATCACTGGGCCCTGGCGGGCGATTGGACGGTGGAGAAACAGGCCAGCGTGCTGAACGAGGCCAACGGGCGGATCGTGTACCGCTTTCACGCCCGCGACCTTCATCTCGTCATGGGACCGGCGGCGCGCAGAACTTCCGTGCGATTTCGCGTGCTCATCGATGGACAGCCGCCGGGCGCTGCGCACGGAATTGACGTTGACGAGCAAGGCAACGGCACGGTTGCCGAACAGCGGCTGTACCAGCTGATACGACAACCGAAGCCGATCGCTGATCGACAGTTCGAGATCGAGTTTCTCGATCCGGGCGTGGAAGCTTTTGCGTTCACGTTCGGCTGACCCACGGCCAGAGGCTATTTCATCCGATCACGGCATCTCCCGAGCACTCATCGAGCCAAGGAGGATTCACCGATGGGTACAACCAAGATGTCCGAAGCAATCAACCATCATCGCCGCCGTTTTTTCGGCACTGCGGCCATGACCATTGCCGCGGCCCAGCTCGGCATGACCGGCTTCGCGGACGCGCAACCCGGCAAGACGAAACCGGCGGATCTGCCCACGATCACGCCGGGGACGAATACTTCCTTCGCCTCGCTGAAGCAGATCGATGGCGGCGTCCTCAATATCGGCTACGCCGAAGCTGGCCCCGCCGATGGTCCCGCGGTCATTCTTCTGCACGGCTGGCCCTACGACATCCACAGCTATGTCGATGTCGCCCCTTTGCTGGCGTCGGCGGGCTACAGGGTGATCGTCCCCTATCTGCGCGGCTATGGCACGACGCGCTTTCTGTCGAGCGAAACGTTCCGAAACGGTCAACCATCGGCGGTCGCTGTCGATATCATCGCTTTGATGGATGCTCTCAAGATCAACAAGGCAATTCTCGCCGGTTATGATTGGGGAGCGCGGACGGCCGACATCGTCGCGGCGCTCTGGCCGCAGCGCTGCAAAGCCCTCGTCTCCGTGAGCGGTTATCTGATCGGCAGCCAGGAATCCGGCAAAGTGCCGTTGCCGCCAAAGGCTGAGCTCGAATGGTGGTACCAATACTATTTTGCCACGGAACGCGGCCGGGCCGGCTACGACAAATACCGGCACGACTTTGCGAAGCTCATTTGGCAGACCGCTTCGCCGAAATGGGACTTCGACGATGCCACGTTTGATCGCAGCGCAGCGTCCTTCGACAACCCGGATCATGTCAGCATCGTGATCCATAATTATCGCTGGCGGCTCGGGTTGGCTGAAGGCGAGCCGAAATATGACGATCTGGAAAAGCGGCTTGCCGAAAGCCCCGACATCACCGTGCCCACGATCACGCTTGAGGGTGATGCCAATGGTGCACCACACCCGGACGCCAGGTCCTATGCCAAGAAATTCTCGGGCAGATATGCGCACCGGATCATCAAGGGCGGCATCGGGCACAATCTGCCTCAGGAAGCCCCTCAGGCCTTCGCCGCAGCGGTCGTCGAAGTCGACGGTTATTGATCGGCTTCTGCCCCCCTGTTCACGTCCTCGTCTCGCGGCCGATCGCCGCGGCGCGCAGCAAGGCTTGTGGGCAATTTATCCACAAGCGAGAATCCACTTGCGGCTTGCCCTCCCTATGGCGATGGTGAGCCATGCCGCATGCCGATTTCGTCCATCTCCGCGCTCACTCGGCGTATTCGCTCTCGGCCGGCGCCATCAAGGTCAAGGAGCTGGTCAAGCTGTGCAAGCAGCACGGCATGCCCGCTCTCGCCATCACGGATGCCGGCAACCTCTTCGGCGCGCTCGAATTCTCGCAGGCGGCGAGCGAGGCGGGGATACAGCCGATCGTCGGCTGCGAGCTGGGCCTGCGCCGCCAGGGCGAGGGCAATGGCCGCGCCGTCCGAGTCGGGCCGGCGCCGCCGCCTGATCGGGTGGTCCTGCTGGTCCAGAGCGAGCAGGGCTATCGCAATCTCCTGAAGCTGGTCAGCAAGTCCTTCCTCGAGACCGAGGGCGGCGAGCCGCCGCAGCTCGACATGGCGGCGCTCGAGGGCTTCAGCGACGGGCTTCTGCTGCTCACCGGCGGCCCGGCGGGACCGGTCGGGCGGCTACTGCTCGAAGGGCAGGACGCCGCCGCCGAGGCGACGCTCACCCGGCTCGCCGCGCTCTTCCCGGGCCGGCTCTATGCCGAGCTGATGCGGCACGGCATCGCCGCCGAGGACCGCATCGAGCCGCTGCTCATCGACTTGGCATATCGCCATGACCTGCCGCTCGTCGCCACCAACGGCGTGTTCTTCGCCGACACGGGTTTCTACGAGGCGCACGACGTGCTGCTCTGCATCGCCGAGGGCACGGTGGTCGGCGAGCCCAATCGGCGGCGCCTCACGCCGCATCACTATTTCAAGGCGCCGGCGGAGATGCGGCTGCTCTTCGCCGACGTGCCCGAGGCGGTCGACAACACGCTCGTCGTCGCGCGGCGCTGCGCCTACATGCCGGAGCCGCGCAAGCCGATCCTGCCGGCCTTCCCGGCGCAGAGCGGGCGCGCCGAGATGGAGGAGCTGCGCGCCGTGGCGCGCGACGGGCTGGAGCGGCGCCTCGAAACCCTGGTCTTTCGCGCGGAGATGAGCGAGGCCGAGCGCGACGCCGCGGCGCAGCCCTATCGCGAGCGGCTCGACTTCGAGCTCGACGTGATCGTGAAGATGGGCTTCGCCGGCTACTTCCTTATCGTCGCCGAGTTCATCCAGTGGTCGAAGGCGCAGGGCATCCCGGTCGGGCCGGGGCGCGGCTCGGGCGCCGGCTCCGTGGTGGCATGGTCGCTCACCATCACCGATCTCGATCCGCTGCGCTTCGGCCTGCTGTTCGAGCGCTTCCTCAATCCCGAGCGCGTGTCGATGCCGGATTTCGACATCGATTTCTGCCAGGACCGGCGTGACGAGGTCATCCGCCACGTCCAGGAGAAATACGGCCGCGACCGCGTCGCGCAGATCATCACCTTCGGCAAGCTGCAGGCCCGCGCCGTGCTGCGCGATGTCGGCCGCGTGCTCGAGATGCCCTACGGCCAGGTCGACCGCATCTGCAAGCTGGTGCCGAACAACCCGGCCAACCCCGTGACCCTGCAGCAGGCGATCGACGGCGAGCCGCAGCTGCAGCAGATGCGTGACGGCGACGAGGCGGTGGCGCGCCTGATCGCCATCGCCATGAAGCTCGAGGGCCTCTATCGCCACGCCTCGACCCATGCGGCCGGCGTGGTCATCGGCGACCGGCCACTCGACGAGCTGATCCCGCTCTACCGCGATCCGCGCTCGGACATGCCGGTGACCCAGTTCAACATGAAATGGGTCGAGAGCGCCGGGCTGGTGAAGTTCGACTTCCTCGGCCTCAAGACGCTCACCGTGCTGGCGCGCGCGCTCGACCTGCTGAAGGCGCGCGGCGTGCATCTCGATCTCGCCACCCTGCCGCTCGACGATGCCGCGAGCTACGAACTGCTCGGGCGCGGCGAGACGGTCGGCGTGTTCCAGCTCGAAGGCGCGGGCATGCGCGACATGCTACGCAAGCTCGGCCCCGACCGCTTCGAGGACATCATCGCCGTGGTCGCGCTCTACCGCCCCGGGCCGATGGAGAACATCCCGCGCTACATCGCGGTGAAGCACGGCGAGGAGAAGGCCGATTATCTCCATCCCTCGCTCGAGCCGATCCTGACCGAGACGCACGGGATCATGATCTATCAGGAGCAGGTGATGCAGATCGCGCAGGTGCTCAGCGGCTATTCGCTGGGCGGCGCCGACCTGCTGCGCCGCGCCATGGGCAAGAAGATCAAGGCGGAGATGGACGGGCAGCGCAAGCTGTTCATCGACGGCGCCGTGGCCCGCGGCGTCGCCGAGCGCGTCGCCGAGCACGTCTTCGAGCAGGTGGCGAAATTCGCCGGCTACGGCTTCAACAAGTCGCACGCCGCCGCCTACGCCCTCGTCGCCTATCACACCGCCTATCTCAAGGCCAACCATCCGGTCGAGTTCCTCGCGGCGCTGATGACGCTCGACCTCGGCAACACCGACAAGCTCAATGTCTTCCGCGGCGAATGCGACCGGCTGGGATTCAAGCTGCTGCCGCCGGACATCAACCGCTCGGAGGTGGCGTTCGCCGTCGAGACCACGCCGCAGGGCGCCGCCATCCGCTACGCGCTCGCCGCGGTCAAAGGGGTCGGCGCGCAGGCGATGGAGCAGCTCGTCGCGGAGCGCAAGGCGCGAGGGCCTTTCAAGGATCTCTTCGACCTGGCGCGGCGGGTCGACGTCAAGAGCTTCAACCGGCGCCAGTTCGAATGCCTCGCCAAGGCCGGCGCCTTCGACAGCCTCAACCGCAACCGCGCGCAGACCTTCGCCGCCTGCGAGATGCTGCTGCGCCATGCCGCCGCCGCCGCCAACGAGCGCGAGAGCCAGCAGGTGAACCT
>DASVOY010000622.1:0-6893 GCA_036383115.1 Allostellaceae bacterium | reverse complement strand
GTCCTGGTCGAGCAGCCAGCGCAGCGCCACCTGCGCCGGCGACTTGTCGTGCTTGCGGCCGATCGCGGCGAGCGTGGGATCGCGCGCGACGCGGCCGCGCGCCAGCGGCGTGTAGGCGGTGAGCATCATGCCGTAGCGCCTCACCGCGGCCAGCACGGCGCGCTGCGACAGGTACGGGTGGTACTCCACCTGATTGCAGAGGAGGTCGGCGCCATAGGTCTCCATCGCCTCCTTCAGCAGCTGCACGTTGAAATTACTGACGCCGATATGTCGGGTCTTGCCCGCGGCGCGCAGGTCCGCCATCGCGCCGAGGGTCTCGCCCAAGGGTGCCTCGCCGGTCGGCCAATGGATGAGCAGCAGGTCGACATGGTCGGTGCCGAGCCGGCGCAGGCTCTCCTCGGCCGTGCGCCGCACCGCGCCAGCGGCGAGATTGCCGGGCGCCAGCTTGGTGGTGAGGAAGATCTGGTCGCGGCCGAGCCCGGATGCGCGGATGGCCCGGCCGACTTCGGCCTCGTTGCCGTACATCTGCGCCGTATCGATGTGGCGATAGCCCAGGTCGAGCGCCTGCCGCACCGCCTCCTCGCAGCCGCGCCCGCTCAGCTGCCAGGTGCCGAGGCCGATCGCCGGCACCCGCGCCCCTTTAATGTCCAGATACTTCATCCGCTGATCCTCTCCCCAGGCAAACGGCACCCTAGAAAGCCATCGCCATTTTCGGGGTAGCATCGCCGCCGGGGCCACCGCTAGCATGCCGCCACGGCAGATGCCAACTCGGAGGGCGAGATGCGGATCCTGGTGCTCGGCGCCGGCGCCATCGGCGGCTATTACGGCGGACGGCTCGTCGAGGGCGGCGCCGACGTGACCTTTCTGGTGCGGCCGCGCCGCGCGCGCCAGCTCGCCGAGCGCGGCCTCGTCGTGCGCAGCGGCCTGGGCGATATCGAGCGGCCGGTGAAGACGTTGCTCGCGGAGAATGTCCGCGAGCCCTTCGACATGGTGCTGCTGTCCTGCAAGGCCTACGATCTCGATGACGCCATGGAGGCGATCGCGCCGGCGCTCGGGCCGCAAAGCGCAGTCCTGCCGCTCCTCAACGGCATCAACCACATGGCGGCGCTCTCCGGCCGCTTCGGCGCGGCGCGCGTCCTGGGTGGCGCCTGCGGCATCGGCGCCGTGCTCGACCCCTCGGGCGAGGTGCGCCATGTCGGCAACGTCGAATGGCTTACCTTCGGCGAGGTGTCGGGCGACCGCTCGGCGCGCTGCGACGCCATCGCCAAGATTTTCGCCGGGACGAAGATCAACGCCACGCTCAGCGACAACGTCATGCAGGCGATGTGGGACAAGTTCGTCATGCTGGCCTCGCTCGCCGCGGCGACGACGCTGACGCGCGCCAATGTCGGCGAGATCCTGGCGGCGCCCTTGGGCGAGGCGCTGATGATGCAGTCGTTGGGCGAATGCGAGCGCGTCGCCGCGGCCGACGGCCATCCCGCCACCAAGGAAGCGCTGGAGCGCACGCGCAAGATGCTGACGATGCGGGGGTCGCAGTTCTCCGCCTCGATGATGCGCGACCTCGTCGCCGGCGGGGCGACCGAAGGCGATCACATCATCGGCGACCTCATGCGCCGCGCCGAGAAGCGCGGTATCGATGTCCCCCTGCTGCGCATCGCGCTCGCCAATCTGCAGGTTCACGAGGCACGCCGGAAGAAGGAGGCTTGATCCCATGGCGCCACGCACGAAACCGCCCTTCCGCGCCGACCATGTCGGCAGCCTGCTGCGGCCCAGGGAGCTGCTGCAGGCGCGCGAGGATCACAAGCAAGGCCGCCTCCCGGCGGGCGAGCTTCGCCGCATCGAGGACGAGGCGATCCGCAAGGCGGTGACGATGCAGGAGGATATCGGCCTCCCGGGCGTCACCGACGGCGAGTACCGCCGCGGCTCCTGGCACATGGATTTCCTCTACCAGGTGGGCGGCGTCACCAAGGTGCAGGACAATCTCAAGGTCAAATTCCACAACGAGAAAGGTGACATCGAGTTCACTCCCGCGGCGCTGCGCATCACGAGCAAGCTCAAGCTCGAGAAGCCGATCTTCGGCGAGGATTTCGAGTTCCTGAAATCGGCGACGAAGGCGACGCCGAAGCTCACCATCCCGTCGCCGAGCATGATGCATTACCGTGGTGGCCGCGCCGCCATCGACGAGAAGGTCTATCCCAACCTCGATCCCTTCTGGGACGACCTCGGGCGCGTCTATGCCGACGAGATCGCGGCCCTCGGCCAGCTTGGCTGCACCTACCTCCAGCTCGACGACACCAGCTTGGCCTATTTGAACGATCCCCAGCAGCGCGACTACATCACCAGGCTGGGCGGCCAGGGCGAGAGCCAGCATCTGACGTATATCCGCCTCATCAACGCGGCGCTCGCCAAGAAGCCCGCCGGGATGACAGTGTGCACGCATATGTGCCGCGGCAATTTCCGCTCCTCCTGGGTCGCGTCGGGCGGCTACGACCACGTCGCCGAGGCGCTGTTCGGCGAGCTCAAGGTGGACGGGTTCTTCCTCGAATACGATGACGCCCGCTCCGGCGGCTTCGAGCCGCTGCGCTTCGTGCCCAGAGGCAAGATGGTCGTGCTTGGTCTGGTGACGACGAAGAAGGGCGCGCTGGAGAAGAAGGACGATCTGAAGCGCCGCATCGACCAGGCCGCCAGATACGTGCCGCTCGAGCAGCTCTGCCTCTCGCCGCAATGCGGCTTCTCCTCGACCGTCGAGGGCAACGCCTTAACCATGGACGAGCAAACCGCCAAGCTTCGCCTTATCGTCGAGACGGCGCGCGAGATTTGGGGATGATGCTGGCGTAGGAATTATGGTTAGCATGCAACACCCGGGCAAAATCCGAAACTTTTAGCAAAATTCGACTGGCGAAAATTCGCGCAAAAAGCTCTATATAAATGCGCCGATGTCCCGCCAGTCGTTCCGCAAGCGCCTTCTCGCCATACTCGTCGCTGCCTCCCTGGCAGCGTCCATGGCGCCCGCCGCAGCGCAGCCCGCGCCGCTGGATTTGCGCAGTCTTCTCCAAGTCGAGGGAGGCCTGCGCGTCGGCGGCAGGCCGCTCGACCGGATGGCGCTGCTGCGCCTTTACCAACAGCGCGACTTCGAGCCGATCTGGGCGGCCGCGCCCGAGCGCGAGGCGGCGCTGTTGCGGGCGCTCGGCGCGGCGACGGAGCATGGCCTCGATCCCGCCGTCTTCGTAGTGCCTACGACTCGCCGCGACGAGCGCGAGGTGCTCCTCACCGACGCCTTTCTGCGCTACGCCGCCGCATTGGCGCGCGGTCGGGTGCGCGCCAAGGAACTTGAGGGCGATTGGGCATTTCCTGCTCCCGCTTTCGATGGCACGGCGACGCTCGACCGCGCGATCGGCGGCGATGTCGGTGCCGTGCTCGCCGGTCTCGCCCCGGCCGAGCCCGGCTACAAGCAGCTCCAGGAGGCGCTGGCGCGCTACCGCAAGATCGCCGCGAACGGCGGCTGGCGGCACGTGCCCGATGGTGCGAAGCTCAAGCGCGGCGACAGCGGCGCTGCGGTGGCGGCACTGCGACGCCGGCTCGCGGCGGAGGGATACCTCGCGCCCGAGGCGCTCACCGGCGGCTTCGACGCGACGGTCGAGGCGGCGGTGAAGCGCTTCCAGGCGCAGCACGGCATTGCCCCGGATGGCGCGGTCGGGCCGGACAGCTTCCGCGCCCTCAACGTGCCGGCGGCGGCGCGGGTCGAGCAGATCCGCGCCAACCTCGAGCGCTGGCGGGAGCTGCCGCGCAACTGGCCGAAGACGCGGATCGAGGTCAATGTGCCGGCGGCGACGCTGAGCGCGATCGAGGACGGCGAGGCCCGGCTGGTGATGCGGGCCATCGTCGGCGCCGAGGATCACCCGACGCCGGTGATGCGTGCGCGGATGAACGCGGTCCTGTTCAATCCGGCCTGGACCATCCCCGCCTCGATCGTCAAGAACGAGATCCTGCCCAAGCTGCGGCAGGACGCGAAGTATCTCGAGCGCAACCATTACGTCTATCGCGGCCCGGCGCTGCAGCAATTGCCGGGGCCGAGCAACGCGCTCGGCCGCGTCAAGTTCGAGATGCCGAATGTTTATGACGTCTACCTCCACGACACGCCGAGTCGTCCGCTCTTCAAGCGGGTCAGTCGCAGCCTGAGCCATGGCTGCGTCCGGCTCGAGAGCCCCCGCGAGCTCGCCCTCTACCTGCTCGCTGCCCAGACCGGCTGGGGCCACGAGGACATCGACCGTGTCATCGCCGCCGGCGCCACGCAGCGCGTGCCGCTGGCCCGCAGCCTGCCGGTCTACCTTTTGTACTGGACGGCGTTCGTCGACCCCGACGGCGCCGTGGAGTTCCGCGACGACATCTACGCCCGTGACCTCCGCCTCTCGACCGCGCTCGCCACCCGCGACGCCGATGAGCGCCTCGTCCCCACGGTCTCGCTGGACCAGACCGCGTCCGATTTTGGTCACAACGATTGACCTGATCGCTCATTGAATCGTTAACCATTCGGAGGATACACTTACCTCACCCCTTACTAGGGGTTGTGGGGCTTAACTTGCTGGGGGGCAGGTATGGAGAGGGTCGCGCAGGCGGGGCGGCGTCGATTCCTCGGAATAGCGACGGGGGCCGCGCTGACGGCTCTGGCGTTTCCGGCTGAGGCGGCGCGCCGGCTCATCCGCCCGCGCGGCATCGCCTTCCGCAATCTCCATACCGGCGAGGCGCTCGACGCGCTTTACTGGGCCGACGGCCGATACCTGCCCGATGCGCTGCAACGGATCGAATGGCTACTGCGCGACCACCGCACGGACGAGGTCCACCCGATCGATCCGCGGCTCCTCGACCTTCTGGTCGATCTGCAGGCGCGCCTCCACACGCGTGCCCCCTTCGAGGTTCTCTCCGCCTACCGCTCGCCGCAAACCAATGCCATGCTGGCCAGCCTCTCCGATGGGGTCGCGCAAAACAGCCTCCACATGGAGGGCAAGGCGGTCGACGTCCGCGTGCCCGGGCGGCGACTGAAGCAGGTTAGGTCGGCGGCGATGGCGCTCCGGGGGGGCGGCGTCGGCTACTACCCTCATTCCGACTTCGTCCACATCGACACTGGCCGCATCCGCCACTGGTAGGCCGTCATTCTGCTGGTCCACCTCCCTGCAGCGCGCCGCGCCGTATGAAGCCGGCGGCGAGGAGCGCCCCCAGGAGCTCGCCGGCAGCGCCGACCGGCAATGCCATGCGCAGCCCATGCGTGACGGCAGCCGCATCTCCGGGCGACTGGCCGGTGTAAGCGGCGAAGATGGCGCCGAGCACGGCAATGCCGAGCGTCGCGCCGATCATGCGCGCCGTATTGACGAGGCCGGAGGCCGTGCCGGAGCGCGCCGACGAGACGCTCGCGACGGCGACCGAGTTCACCGGCCCGGTGTTGAGGCCCAACCCGACGCCGATGATGGATAGCCCCGCTGCGATCGCGGCATAGGGCGCATCGGGCGGGAGTGCCGCAAGCACCAGCAGCCCGACCCCCATCAGCGCCATGCCGGCCGCCATGACCAGCCTTGCCCCGAGGCGCACCGCGAGCCAGCCCGACAGATTGGAGACGGCGAGAAACGCCAGCGAGTTTGGCAGCAGTTCGATGCCCGCCAGGAAGGCCGAGGCGCCGCGCGCCGCCTGGAAATAGATCGGCATCAGGAACAGCATGCCGTACATGCCGAAGGTCATCAGACCCGCCACCGCCAGCGCCGCGACGAACGTCCGATATCGGAACAGGCCCATCGGGACCAGCGGGCCTTCGGTGCGGCGCTCGATGGCGATGAAGACGGGCGCCAGCAGCGCGAATGTGCAGAAACCCGCGATGATGGGCGCCGTCGTCCAGCCCCAGTGCGATCCCTCGATGGCGGCGAAGGCGAGGGCGCCCAGACCGATCATGGCAAGGGCCTGCCCGGGAAGATCGAGCCGCCGTCCTTCGGGGTGGGCGGATTCGGGCACGGCCCAGAGCGCCATGGCGAAGGTGACGAGCGCCACCGGGATGGTGAGCAGGAAGATGCTGCGCCACCCGGCGCGGTCGATGAGCAGCCCGCCGACGGTCGGGCCGATTGCGAGAGCGAGGCCGTTGCAGCTTGCCCAGATGCCGAGCGCCTGCGCGCGGTCATTGGCGTTCGTATAGGTCACGGCAAGGATGGCGAGCGAGCTCGGTATCACCAGCGCGGCGCCGACGCCGGTGAGCGCGCGTCCGGCAATGAGGATGGTGGAATTGGGCGCCAGCCCGCATACGATCGTGCCAAGAATGATGATCGCCGTGCCCGCGGCAAAGATGCGGCGGCGCCCGTAGAGATCGCCCAGTGTGCCGCCGGTCAACAGCAGGCTGGCATAGGCGAGATTATAGGCGTCGAGCACCCATTGCAGGCCGCTGACGCTCGCCTGCAGATCGGCGCCGATACGCTTCAGCGCGAGATTGACGACCATGCTGTCGAGCTGCGCGAGCAGGACGCCCAGGCACATGGCAATGAGCACGAGCGATGAAGAGCGACGGCGGGCTGTGGCGATCGTAGTGGCGATGGTCATATCCTCCCCGCGATGAGGTGGCGTTCGTGAGAGTGACCATGGGGAGGAACCGCGGCTCGATCTATCCGAAATACTACGGTATTGGCCGAAGCATTGGCGGGTGTGTCGGATGCCGGGTGCCGCTAGGATGCCGCCATGAGTGAAGCGCCACAATTGGCCGAGATCGCCGCGCTCGTCGGCGACCCCGCGCGCGCCAACATGCTCAGCGCGCTGATGGATGGGCGCGCGCTCACCGCGGGCGAGCTCGCCTATGTCGCCCGCGTCTCGCCGCAGACGACCAGCGGCCATCTCGCCAAGCTCACCGAGGGCAAGCTGCTCGC
>DASVOY010000621.1:0-4020 GCA_036383115.1 Allostellaceae bacterium | reverse complement strand
GATCAGGCTCGGTCCCGAGCATGTCGATGAGCGCCGCGCCGGTGGCAGGCGCGTCCGGCCCGACCAGCACGAGCAGATTGCCGAAGCGCTCGAGCCGCTCGCCGGTGACGACGGCGCCCTCGCGATCGACCAGCACGAGCTTGCCGTGGCGCTGCCAGAAGGCGAGGGGCTGGCGCTCGACGAGGCGGACATGGAGCGTGTCCGGCAGCCGCCGCTCGACCGAGGCCGAGCGGATCCACGGAATCGATTCGAGCCGCCGCTTCGCCTGCGCGGGATCGACGGCGAGGATCGGCGCGCCGCGCGTCACAGCGATGGCGCTCAGCACGGCGTCGCGGTTGGCGCGCTCGCGGCCCTCGACCTGGACATTGCCGATGGCGAGCCCGCACTGCGCGGTCCAGGCGAGCATGCGCTGCTCCGCTGCGGCGGTGAGGCTGGCGATGGCGCCGGTCCGGTACAGCAGGAAGCCGCCGCCGGCCAGCACGGCAAGCGCGGCGGCGCCCGAGGCCGCGAAAATGGTCCGCCGCGACCAGCGCTGCGGGCGGCGCTGGCGCGAGGTGGCGGCGTCGTCGCGGCGCTTCAGGAGTCGCATGCCGCGTTCTCCACCATCCAGCGGACGAGCTCGGCGAAGCCGATGCCGGCATGCTTGGCGATATCGGGGACGAGCGAGGTCGGCGTCATGCCGGGCTGCGTGTTCACTTCGAGCAGCACCATCCGCCCGGGTTCGCCCGCCGTGTCGTCATAGCGCAGATCGGCCCGGCTCACCCCGCGGCAGCCCAGCGCGCGGTGCGCGCGCAGGCTGATGTCGAGCGCCTCCTCGTAGGCGCGCGGATGGATCGGCGCCGGCATGATGTGCGTGCTGCCGCCGGGCGCGTATTTCGCGGTGTAGTCGTACATGGTGGTATTGTTGGGCCGGATCTCCAGCGCGCCCAGCGCGCGCTCGCCCATCACCGCCACCGTGAGCTCGCGCCCGGGAATGAAGGGCTCGACCAGCGCCTCCTCATAGGCCCAGCTGCGCGCCTCGACGCCCCAGGAATTGTCGTTCGCCCGCACGATGCGCACACCGACGCTCGATCCCTCCGAGGGAGGCTTGACGACGAAAGGCCGCGGCAGCGGGTCGCCTCCGGCGGCCAGCGCCTCGCGCGTCAGCAGCTTGCCGCCGGGGACGGGCAATCCGGCGGCGGCGAAAACCGCGTTCGCCGTCGGCTTGTGCATCCCGGCGGCCGAGGCGAGCACGCCCGAATGCGTGTAGGGGATGCGCAGGAACTCGAGCACACCCTGGATGGTGCCGTCCTCGCCGCCGGTGCCGTGGAGCGCATTGAACACCGCATCCGGCCGCGGCCTGAGCGCGGCGAGGAGCGCGTCGAGATCGCGCGTCACGTCGATGCGCTTCACGTCGTAGCCCAGCGATGCCAGCGCATCGGCGCAGTCGCGCCCGCTCACCAGCGAGACCTCGCGCTCGGAGGACCAGCCGCCCATCAGCACGGCGACACGGCTTCTCATGACGCGGCCTCCGCCGGCCGCCCGATGCGGCGGATCTCCCACTCCAGCATGACGCCGCTGCTCTCGTGGACGCGCCGTCGCACCTCCTCGCCGAGCCCCTCGAGATCGGCGGCGGTGGCGCTGCCGGTGTTGATGAGGAAATTGGCGTGCTTCTCGGAGACCATGGCGCCGCCGCGCGTCAAGCCGCGGCAGCCGGCGCGGTCGATCAGCTCCCAGGCCTTGTGTCCCGGCGGGTTGGCGAAGGTCGAACCGCCGGTGCGGGCGCGGATCGGCTGCGACGCCTCGCGCGCCGCCTGGATCTCGGCCATGCGCCGGCCGATCGTCGCGGGATCGCCCCTGTCGCCGGCGAACGCCGCCTGGACGAAGATCCAGTCTTCGGGAGCCCTACAATGCCGGTAGGAAAGGCCGAGCGCGGCAGTCGGTAGGACGTGCTTGTTGCCCGCGGCGTCGAGCGCGACGGCATGCTGCAGCACGTCCTTGAATTCGCGGCCATAGGCACCGCCATTCATGCGCAAGCCGCCGCCGACCGTGCCGGGAATGCCGCTCATGAATTCGAGACCGGCGACGCCGGCCTCGCGGCAGGCGAGCGCGACATTGAGGTCGAGCGCGCCGGCGCCGGCCTCGACACTCGTGCCGTCGATGCGGATATCGACGAAGCCGCGGCCGAGGCGGATCACCACGCCCGCGACCCCGCCGTCGCGCACCAGCAGGTTCGAGGCGACGCCGATCACCGTCACCGGCACGTCCGCGGGCTTGCTCGCGAGGAAGCCGGCGAGGTCCTCGACATCGGCGGGGCGGAACATGATCTCCGCCGCGCCGCCGACGCGGAACCAGGTGATGGGCGCGAGCGGCACGTTCTCGGTCAGCCGTCCGCGCACTGGCGGCAGCCGCTCGATCAATCTTTCGCTGGCCCGGCGTGCCGCCATCATGAGCGGCCTCCGCCGGTGCCGCGCTTGTCGAGTTCGGCGGGCAGCGCGTGCGCCCAGTTGGTGATGGAGCCGGCGCCGAGGCACACGACGAAATCGCCGGGCTTGGCCAAGTCGCGCACCATCGCCGCGAGATCGGCGGGGGCGGGGAGCGCCTGCGCATTGCGGTGGCCGCGCGCGCGCAATCCCGCGACGAGGGCGTCGCGCGAAACGCCTTCGATCGGCTGCTCGCCGGCGGCATAGACATCGGCCACCAGCACGGCATCAGCGTCGTTGAAGCAGGTGCAGAATTCCTCGAAGAGATCGTGGAGCCGCGTGTAGCGGTGCGGCTGCACCACGGCGATGATGCTACCGGAGGTGGCGCCGCGCGCGGCGCGCAGCACCGCGGCGATCTCGACGGGATGGTGGCCGTAATCGTCGATGACCGTGATGCCGTTGGACGCGCCGGTCTTGGTGAAGCGCCGTTTGACGCCCTTGAAGCCGGCGAAGGCGGTGCGCACGACGTCGTCGCCCAGTCCCATCTCCTCGGCCACGGCGATGGCGGCGAGCGAGTTCTGCACATTGTGCTGGCCGAACATAGGCAGTTTGAGGCCGGTGATGGTGCGGCTGGTCTCGCTCAGCCGATCGGTCACGACCACGTCGTACTGCGCGCCCTTCGGACCGATCTCGACGTTGACGGCGCGGATGTCGGCCTGCGGGCTCATGCCGTAGGTGACGATGCGCCGCTCGGAGAGCTTGGGGATCAGGCCCTGCACGACGGGATGGTCGATGCAGAGCGCGGCGCAGCCATAGAACGGGATGTTGCCGACGAAGTGCTCGAAGGCCTGCTGCACCGCCTCGAACTTGCCGTAGAAATCGAGATGCTCGGGATCGATGTTGGTGACGATTGCGATCGTCGCCGGCAGCTTGACGAAGGTGCCGTCGCTCTCGTCGGCCTCGACCACCATCCACTCGCCGGCACCGAGCCGCGCATTGGTGCCATAGGCGTTGATTATGCCGCCGTTGATCACGGTGGGATCGAGCTGCGCCGCGTCGAGGAGGGCGCCGATGATCGAGGTGGTGGTGGTCTTACCATGCGTGCCGGCGACGGCGATCGCCCATTTGAGGCGCATCAGCTCGCCCAGCATCTCGGCGCGCCGCACCACCGGCAGCAGATGCGCGCGCGCCGCCGCGACCTCGGGATTGTCCTTCTTCACCGCGGAGGAGATGACCACGACCTTGGCGCTGCCGAGATTCTCGGCGCGGTGGCCGATCTCGACGCGGATGCCGAGCGAGCGCAGCCGCTGGACGTTGCCGCTGTCCGCGACGTCGCTGCCCTGCACCTGGTAGCCGAGATTGTGCAGGATCTCGGCGATGCCGCTCATGCCGATGCCGCCGATGCCGACGAAATGGATGGTGCCGATGGACAGCGGCAGGGCCCTCATGCCGCACCTCCCGCCGCCAGCGGCGCCGCGTGCCCGGTGCTGCCCTCGATCGTCGCGACGACGAGGTCGGCGAGGGCGCGCGCCGCCTCGGGCCGGCCCAGTCCATGCGCCGCGGCGGCGGCGCGGGCGAGCAGCGGCGGCGCATTCATCAGCCCGACGAGCCGCTCGGC
>DASVOY010000620.1:0-5232 GCA_036383115.1 Allostellaceae bacterium | reverse complement strand
GGCGCACCAGCGAGATGCCGCTATAGCCGTAGATGCGGCCGACCTCGACGAGCTTCCAGTCGACCTGCTGGATCCCGGCCATGAGGTTCAGATAGACCGGGAAGAAGGCGCCGACCGCGATCAGCGTCACCTTCGACGCCTCGAAGATGCCGAGCCAGAGCACGAAGAGCGGGACCCAGGCGATCGAGGGAATGCTGCGGAGCGCCTGAAGCGTCGGGTCGAGCAGGCGCCGCCACAGCGGCGAGTAGCCGGTGAGCGCGCCCAGGACGGTTGCCACCGCGGTGCCGAGCAGGAAGCCGAGCAGCACGCGCAGCAACGTGATCTCGATATGGCCCCAGAGTTCCCCCGCGAGCCAAAGGTCGCGCAGCGATCGCAATACCGCAGAAGGGGGCGGCAGCAGGTTGGGCGGCGCCAAGCCGAAGCGCGACAGGGCCTCCCACAGGACCAGCAGCAGCGCCGGCAGCAACAGCCCGACCGCGCCCCCTTTGATGGCGACGCGGCCGGCGCGCGCGAGCGGCGTCACTTGTGCGCCTCCTCGCGCTTGACGACGCGGGTGATGTATTGCGGGTCGATCAGCGCATCGGCGGTCTTGCCGATATCGGTGTCGGCGGGGATGACGCTGCTCTCCTTGAGCACGTCGCCGGCGGCAACGATGGTTTGGCGCTGCTTCGCGCCGATCATGCCGCTCGACAGGTCGTTGCGCTCGAGCTGCTTGGCCGCCACCGGGTCGGAGAGCTTACTGGCCTTGGCGACGATGGCGCGCAGCTCCTTGGGATGGGCCAGCGACCATTTGCGCGCTTTCTCGTAGACGGTGAGCACGCGCTCGACGATGTCGGGATGAGCCTTGGCGAAATCCTCGCGCACATTGAGAAAGCCGTAGGTGTTGAGATCGGCGTTGCGGAAGAAGAGCCGCGAGCCCTGCTCGAGCTCGGTCTGCGCCATGTAGGGATCGAGCCCCGCCCAGGCATCGACGTCGCCGCGCTCCAGCGCCGCCTTGCCGTCGGGGTGCTGCAGCAGGACCATCTTCACGTCCTCCGATTTGAGGCCGTGGAGCGCCAGCGCGCGCAGCAGGAAGATGTGCGGGTCGGTGCCGCGGGTGACGGCGATGCGCTTGCCGCGGAGATCCTCGACCTTCTGGATCGTCGAGTCCTTGCGCGTGACCAGCGCCGTCCATTCCGGCTTCGAGTAGATGTAGACCGCCTTGATCGGCACGCCATTGGCCTTGCCGAGCAGCGCCGCTGCGCCGGCGGAGGAGCCGAAATCGATGTTGTTGCCGTTGAGGAACTCGAGCGCCTTGTTGCTGCCGAGGCTCAGCACCCAGTCGAGCTTGACGCCGTCCTTGGCGAACTCTTCCTCCATCCAGCCCTTGTCCCTAAGCACGAGGCTGACCGGGCTGTAATAGGCCCAGTCGAGGCGCAAGGCCGTGAGCTTGTCGGCGGCGAGCGCCGGCGCCGCAGCGGCGCACAGCGCCAAAGCCAGCGCAAAGGCAAGGCGCGAAACGAAGCGTGGCATGGTCCCGGTCTCCTCGACGCCGAACGACGAAACAAAAAAACCGCCGCAGCTATCGCTGGGCGGTCCGGCCCTCGCTTTAGCTGCATTTCTAAGGCGCCCGCAAGCTGGAGCTCAAATCGGCGCCGAAACGCAAACCTAAATCTCCGTCGTCCCGGCGTCAATAGGCGTCTTACTACAAACTAATCGTGTGATTGGCGTGCATCGGCGGCGCGCGGTTGCGCTTTGTCGCCAAACCGCTACAACAGGCCGCCCGACGGGCCCGTGTCCCCTTCGAAGAAGCCCGCGGGGTACAAACGTGGCGGTTGGCGGCGGCATGGCGGAAAATCGGGAAGACGAAAACCAGTTTCGCGCGGCGCGGCTCGAGAAGCGCGAGGCACTGAAGCAGCTGGGCGTCGATCCCTATCCTTACGCGTTCCAGCGCACCGCGGAGGCGAAGTCGCTCGATCAGCGCTATGCTGCGCTGCCGGCGGGCACGACGACCGAGGACAAGGTCGCGGTTGCCGGGCGCATCCGGGCCATCCGCAACAGCGGCATGTTCATCGACCTGCACGACGATTCCGGCAAGATCCAGGTCTTCTCCCACAAGGATTTCCTCGCCCCCGAGCAGCTCGCCATCGTCAGGCTGCTCGACCTCGGCGACATCATTGGCGTCGAGGGCGTGGTGCGGCGCACGCCGCGCGGCGAGCTCACGGTGAACGCGACGCGCGTCGAGGTGCTGGCGAAGGCGTTGCTGCCGCTGCCCGAGAAGTATCACGGCTTGGCCGACATCGAGACACGCTATCGCCAGCGCTATCTCGACCTCATCGTGAACGAGGAAAGCCGCGAGACGCTGCGCAAGCGCTCGCGCATTATCGAGGCGATGCGCCGGCTCCTCATCGAGCGCGGCTTCCTCGAGGTCGAGACGCCGATGCTGCATGTCATCCCCGGCGGTGCCACAGCAAAGCCCTTCGTCACGCATCACAACGCGCTCGACATGGAGCTCTATCTGCGCGTCGCGCCGGAGCTGCATTTGAAACGGCTGCTGGTCGGGGGGCTCTCCGACAAGCTGTTCGAGATCAACCGAAATTTCCGCAACGAGGGACTGTCGCCCCGGCACAACCCCGAATTCACATCGCTCGAGCTCTACCAGGCCTATGTCGATTACACCGCAATGATGGAGCTCACCGAGACACTCGTCGCCGAGATCGCGCGCGAGGTCCTCGGGGGCACGCGCATCGCCTATGGCAGCGCCACCATCGAACTCGCGGGCCCTTGGCCACGCCGCTCGATGGCGGAGCTGGTGCGCGAGAAGACCGGCGTTGATTTCCTCGATCTTGCCGACGATGCTGCGGCCCGCGCCGCGGCGCGGCGGCTCAATATCGAAGTGGCCGAGAACGCCGGCTGGGGCCGCGCCCTCGAGGCGGCGTTCGCAGCGCGCGTCGAGGACACGCTCGTCCAGCCGATCCATATCACGGGATTTCCGCGCGAAATCTCGCCGCTGGCCAAGGCCGACCGCAACGATCCCCGGCTGACCGAGCGCTTCGAGACCTATATCAATGGCTGGGAAGTGGCCAACGCCTTCTCCGAGATCAACGACCCCATCGACCAGCGGCAGCGCTTCGAGGCGCAGATGCGCGAGCGCGAGCGCGGCGACGAGGAGGCGCAGCGCTTGGACGCCGATTACGTCACCGCGCTCGAATACGGCATGCCGCCGGCGGGCGGCCTCGGCATCGGCATCGACCGGCTGGTGATGCTGCTCACCGACAGCCCCTCGATCCGCGACGTCATCGCCTTCCCGACCATGCGGCCCCGGGGCTGATCATTCGGCCGGCGCGGCGGCAGCGCGGCGCAAATCCTGCGTCGTCCAGCTCTGGCCGCCGGCTTCATTGCTGTGGCGGTAGACGGCGCCACAGGACGAAGGCCCCGCGTTTTCCGCGGGGCCCTCTTTAGACGTCGCCCGCCGCTAACGGATGTTGAGCGGGAAGATCAGGTTGATGCCGGAAGGCGGGGGCGGCGCATAGACCACCGGCGGCGGCGCATAGACATAAGCGGGCGGCGGCGCAACATAGACGGGACGGCGGTGATGCTCGCGCCGCTCCTCGCGCGCGTGCCGTTCGCGCTCGACGCGCTCGCGCCGGCGCCAGTCGTCGTCATCGGCCCGCGCCGGCGTGGCGGCGACGCCGACCACGGCGGCCAGGACGAGCTCCATGACCATCTTGCCCATCATCGGACGGAAATTCCTCGCTCTCATTGTCGGGCCTGGCATCATGCCACCTCACTGCTGCCGGGGCGCTTGCGGCGCGCGGCGGCCGCGGCGTTGATGACTGAAGACCGCGTCGGCGTTCTTCTTCTGCTCGGGCGACATGGTGTCGTAGAGCGCCTGGAAGGTGGGGATGAGCTTCTGGAGGCCAGCGAGATGGGTCTGGGCGACCTCCTGATAGGCGCGTAAGTCGTCGACGGCGCTCATCTTGTCTCGGCTCTGTCGGCGCTTGTCGATGACCGCTTGCATCGCCTTGGCGTCGTCGCGCATGGCTTGCGCGACCGCATTCCATTGCGGCTCCTGCGCCGCCGTGATCTGGAGCTGATCGTGGAGCTGCTTGACGCGCGCTTCGGCGCGGTCGGTGGGCGAACGCCTGGTGCGCGCCGTCGGCTGGCCGGCGCTCGGCGGCGGCGCTGCCTGCGTATCCGCCTGGGCGAGCATGCTGGCGGGCGTGTTCGTCTGGGCCAACGCAGGACTGGCGAGAACGGCGATGCCCAGGAGTATCGGCATGGCGAGGCGGCGCGCGGCCGGATCAATGAGCTTCAACATCGGGATGGTTCCGCTTTGGTTGTTCGTGGGGGGGCGCGCAGGCATGCCCGCCCGCGCCATTATCGGCGGGGGCACGCCCTGTCATCCCCGCCGACCTCACCGGCACTCGCTAAAAAGCAAGGCATCGGCCTCAGCTCGGGTTCTCGAGGCTCAGCACGCCGCGGTCGTAATCATAGGCGAAGAGCTCGGCGTAGCGGCCCCAGTTGATCACCGTCTCCAGCACTTCGCGCGCCTCCTCCTCGCTCAGATAGTCCTCGAGCTCGGCCAGGAAGCGGCCTTCGGGCGCGCTGTGCCAGGGGCGCTCGTCCAGCACCTTGCGGATATGCGCGGCGAGCGGGATCGTGCGCAGCAGCTGATCGGCGAAGATGCGCTTGCGCTCCTGCAGATCGGCCTCGGCGAAGCCGCGCCCCACCGGCGTCGTCCAGATGTCGCCGCCGGCGACCTGGGCGAAACCCAGCAGCTGCAGCGCCTCGACCAGCACGAAGAGCTGCTCGTCGTCGACATGTTCGTGCTCGGCCAGGTAGGGCAGGTCGGCGCGGCCGGCATAAGGCGGCTCGACGATGGCGTCGAGGAGCCCGACCAGCTGCTGGATCGAGGCGCTCGGCAGGCGGTAGGCGATGCCCACGGGCTCCGGCCGCAGGCCGCGCCTGCCGGGCCCTTGCCCGGGGGTCGTCGTGAGAAGCGCGTAGACCTCGTCGACGATCTGACGGAAGCGCGGACTCGCCACATCGCGCGGGCGCGGCAGCGGCACCGGGATCTCGGCGCGGATATGGCCGGGGTCGCTGCCGAAGATGATGATGCGGTCGGCGATCTCGACCGCCTC
Organism: Allostellaceae bacterium; assembly: GCA_036383115.1. Classification (GTDB taxonomy): domain Bacteria; phylum Pseudomonadota; class Alphaproteobacteria; order ATCC43930; family CGMCC-115725; genus DAHUYF01. Next base: position 109 of record DASVOY010000620.1, on the reverse strand, counting down.
CTCGATGTTGTGCGAGACGAGAATGATGCCCTTGGTCGGCACGCGCCGCTCGATCCAGAGATCCATGAGGTCGTTGCGCAGCGTCTCCGCCGTGAGTACGTCCAAGGCC
>DASVOY010000619.1:0-6505 GCA_036383115.1 Allostellaceae bacterium | reverse complement strand
CCCGCTCTACATCGCGACCGAACCGTTCGATCCTCGCCGCGGCGACGAATGGACTGGATATGTCTCCTGGTCGGGGCCGCGTCATGTGTCGGAGATCGTCTCGCTCGACTCGATGTTGTGCCCACCGGTCTTGAGCACCATCATAGACGCGGATTGGCCGCATATCGTCAACGAGAACTTCATGTTGGAGTATTTCGTCGATCTCGACTACCTGCTCACGCGCGCCGGACCTTTGGCAGGCAAGAACCTCCTGTGCGTCTTCCGCAACCCCCAAAATCCGCTGCACCACCGTCGGTTCCGATCCAGTTCAAGATGCTCGGCTACGATCTGGTCGACGTCGGAAACGCACGTCTGGGCCATTGCTCGTGCGACGACAGGCTGAGCGCGCGTTCGATCGCTATCTCAACCTGATTACCGCCGCATCCGGCGGATCGGCGTAGAGGCGCTCGACCAGCGCGGCGCGGTTGGTCAGCACGGCGCGCTGGTTGATGTAGCCCTTGTCAGTGATCTCGCCCTTGTCGATGGACGCCGGCGCGTCGAGGAGGAGCGCGCGGCCGATGCGATGCGAGCTGCCGCCGGCCGTGGCGTTGTGGCGCGCGAGCCCCGCCGCGAGCGCGTCCCGCACCGGTTTCTCGGCGACGAGCAGCGCGAGCGGCGCGTCCGTGGGCAGATGCGGGCAAAGCCCGCGGCACCCGGCCAGGCTCGGAAAGACCAGGAGCCCGACCTCGTCGCGATCATGGCCGGTGACGACCGCGTCCTCGATGACCGGCGCGCTGGCTGCGATCACGGCGATGCGCAGCGCGCCGACGGTGACCCAGGTGCCGGAGGTGAGCTTGAAATTCTCGCCGATGCGGCCGTCGAAGACGATACCGCGCGCGGGGTCGCGGGGATCGGCGAGCCGCGCCGCGTCGCCCGGCCGGTAGAAGCCGTCGGCGTCGAACGCCTCGGCGGTGAGGTCTGGCCGCTTCCAGTACCCCGGCGTTACATTGGGCCCGCGCACGCGGATCTCGAGCTTGTCGCCATGAGGCACGAGCTTGATCTCAGAGCCCGGCGCCGGCAGGCCGATATTGCCGGCGCGCTCGATCGGATAGTGCACGATCGTCGCCATGGGCGCCGTCTCGGTCGTGCCCCAGGCCGACACCATCGCGAGCTTGCGGCCGATCGTCTTCTGCGAGAGCGCCTCGATCCGCTCCCACAGGCTCTGCGGCAGCGCCGCGCCGGCGTAGAAGATGAGGTCGAGCTCGCGGAAGAAATTGCGCGCGAGATCGCCGTCGCGCTCGAGGAAGTCGAGCACCAGGGCGAAGCCCCGCGGCACGTTGAGATAAAGGGTGGGCGAGACCTCGCGCAGATTGGCGACGCTGCGCTCGATGAGACCGGGCACCGGCCGGCCCTCGTCGATATAGAGCGTGCCGCCATTGCGCAGGATGAGATTGAAATCGGAATTGCCGCCGAAGGTGTGGTTCCAGGGCAGCCAGTCCAGGATCACCGGCGGCCGTTCGGCGAGGAAGGGCCAGGCCTGCGCGTAGCTCTGCTGGTTCGAGCAGAGCATGCGCTGCGTGTTGACGACGCCCTTGGGCTCGCCGGTCGAGCCCGAGGTGAAGAGGATCTTCGCCACCGTGTCCGGCCCGATCGACGCGAAGGCGATATTGGCCGCGGCGCCGGGGGGCGTGTCCAGGAGCGAGCGAAACTCGGTCGCCGGCAGGCCGCGCGGCGGGTCGGCACTGACCACGAGCTCCGCGTCGCGCAAGCCGAGCGCGGCGACGGCCGCGCCATAGCGCTCGCCGTCATCGGCGAAGACGAGTCCGGGCTCCATGAGGTCGCGCACATAGCGCAGCTTGGCGAAATCCTGCGACAGGCGCGAATACGCGGTCGATACGGGCGTCACGGGAATGCCGACCTGCATGGCGCCGAGCGCCAGCAGCGCGTGATCGATGCCGTTGTCGGACAGGATCATCACCGGACGTTCTGGCCCGAGCCCCCGGCCGAGCAGTGCCTCGCCGATGCCGCGCGCCGCGGCCCAGGCCTCGCTATAGCTCACCCGCCGCCAGCCGCCCTCGCGCTTGCGCTCGCCGAGAAAGGTCCGGTCCGGCGCGCGCTGCGCCCACCCCTCCAGCCACTCGCCGATGCAGCGCGCATAGGGCGCGAGCTGCTGCGGCGAGCGCAGGATCAGGGTCCCGTCGGCCCGCTTCTCGGCCGCCACCGTAGCCTCGGCGAAGCGGGGCCCGCGCTCGGCGCCCTGCCGGGCAGCTTCTTGTTGCTTCATTGCTTCGCTCCCTAAGCCGAGGGAAGCTTAGCCGGGAGAGAAAGCGCGGTGAAGCAGCAGTTCCGCCCGCCACGCAAGCCGCCTATCATCGGTATAGCCCGTGCACCCAGACGGGACCCAGGGAGGATTCGATGCTCGAGACGACCATTGCCGGCAGCCTGCCCAAGCCCTTCTGGCTGGCCAAGCCGAAGGTGCTGTGGGCGCCCTGGGCGCAGCAGGGCGAGGCCCTCGCCGAGGCGAAGCGCGACGCCACCCTCCTCATCCTCAAGGAGCAGGAGGATGCCGGCATCGACATCGTCACTGACGGCGAGCAGTCGCGCCAGCATTTCGTCCACGGCTTCCTCGAGCGGATCGACGGCATCGACTTCAACCGCCGGGTCGCCATGGGCATCCGCAAGAATCGCTACACCGCCGAGGTGCCCACGGTCGTCGCCGCGCTGAAGCGCAAAGGCCCGGTGCACCGGACCGAAGCCGCGATCGCCCGCGCCCATACCAAGCGCCGGCTCAAATTCACCCTGCCCGGCCCGATGACCATCATCGACACCATTGCCGACGAGCATTACGGCGACCGCGTCAAGATGGCGATGCGTTTCGCCGACCTCTTGAACGAGGAGGCGCGCGAGCTGGAAGCGCTCGGCGTCGACGTCATCCAGTTCGACGAACCCGCCTTCAACGTCTACATGGACGAGGTCAAGGAATGGGGCATCGAGGCGCTGCACCGCGCGCGGGCGGGCCTCAAATGCAAGACCGCGGTACATATCTGCTACGGCTACGGCATCAAAGCCAACATCGATTGGAAGCAGAGCCTCGGGCGCGAATGGCGGCAATACGAAGAGATCTTTCCGGCGCTCGCGCAGAGCCGCATCGACCAGGTCTCGCTCGAATGCGCCAATTCGAAGGTGCCGACGAGCTTGCTCGGCCTGCTCAAGGGGAAAGACGTGCTGCTGGGCGCGATCGACGTGGCGAGCGACAAGGTCGAGACGCCGGAGGAGGTCGCCGCTACCATTCGCCGCGCCATGGAGTTCGTGCCCGTCGAGCGCATTCAGCCCTGCACCAATTGCGGCATGGCGCCCTTGGACCGACGCGTCGCCAACGGCAAGCTCGAGGCGCTCGCCGCGGGCGCAGCGCTTCTGCGGCGGGAACTGGGCATGCGCGGTGGCGGTGCATAAAGACTTTGGTAAGCACGCCAACCCGACCATGCGTGGATGCTGCTGGCGTTTCTGCGCGATGCGCGATGGGTGACGGGAACCCGGATTCGGGACTACTCGTCCATGGCCGTTGCCGGCTATTGCTGCATGGCAATGATCTGGGCCTGGGCAGAGCTGCGCGCGAGCAACCCGGCAGGGCGACCAAGCGGCACCGATTTCATCAGCTTCTGGACCGTGTCGATCGCGCTTCAGCGCGGTCAGATCGACACGGTCTACCGCACTGACAATCTCTCGGCGCTGGAGCATGCGTTCTTCAACGTCCATGACGGGTTCTATCCTTGGGCCTACCCGCCCATCGCGCTGCTCATCGTCTATTCGCTGGCGTGGCTGCCCTATTACTGGTCTCTCGCCGCGTGGCTCGCTGTCAGTCTGGGCGGCTATCTCACGGCCCTGTGGCGCATCCTGCCGCGCCCACTGACGCTATGGGCGGGCTTTGCCTTCCCGGCCGTCTTCGTGACGATGGGGCATGGTCAGAACGCGTTGCTCTCGACGGCCCTGTTGGGCTGGGCTCTTGTTCTGCTGCCGCGACGCCCGATGAGCGCAGGCGCCCTCATCGGCGTGCTCACTTACAAGCCTCAGCTCGGCATCCTGATCCCCGTCGCCCTCGCTTGCGGCGGCCATTGGCGCGCAATGGCTGCGGCGACGCTGACCGCCCTCGGCCTGGCAGCCGTCACGGTCGCTTTGTTCGGCGCCGAGGTCTGGTCCGATTTCCTGGCGAGCACGGGCTTCACGCGCGCGCTCCTGGAAGAAGGTCTCGTGGCCTACCACAAGATGCAATCGGTGTTCGCCGCGACCCGTCTGCTTGGGGGCTCCGTCGGACTCGCCTATGGCCTGCAGACCATTGCTACGCTGGCGGCCGCGGCGGCCACGGCATGGGTGTGGCGACTACCGGTAGAACAGAGCCTGAAGAGCGCCGTCCTGGTCACCGCCGGTCTCTTGGCCGCGCCTTTCGTGCTCGATTACGACCAGACGCTCTTGGCCTTGCCAATCGCCTGGATCGCCCGCGAGCACATCCGCGGCATCGCCTTGCCCTGGGAGAAATCCCTGCTCGTCGTGGCTTGCCTCACGCCCTTGGCCGCTCGGCCTCTCGCCTACTTCACCGGGGTTGGCATCTCGCCGGTGGTGGAAGCCGCGCTCCTGCTGATGCTGCTCGCGCGCTGCCGGCTGGCGCAGCCGGTGCCGCTCTACCAACCCATATGAGTGCGGCTCGACCAAGCTGCCGCACGTACGGCGCCGAATCGTCGGGGCGTGCTGGCCGCGGTCAGCGCCGGACGCTCACAAGCCGACATAGGCCCGCCGCACGCGATCGTCGACGAGAAGCTCAGGCCCGCGGCCGGTCATGACCATGCGGCCGTTCTCCAGCACATAGGCGCGATGGGCGAGCGACAGCGACTGTGCGACATTCTGCTCGACGAGGACGATGGTGAGGCCGTCACGCTGGTTGAGCTCGCGGATGACGCGGAGGACATCGGCGACGACCACCGGCGCCAGGCCGAGCGAAGGCTCGTCGAGCATGACGAGGCGCGGCTGGCCCATGAGGCAGCGCGCGATGGCGAGCATCTGCTGCTCCCCGCCCGACAACGTGCCGGCGAGCTGTCGCCGTCGCTCGAAAAGCCGGGGAAACAGCTCGAACGCCCGCGCCATCGCCGCCGCCGCGCCGGCACGTGCGCGCGGGACGACGGCTCCCATCTCGAGATTCTCCTGTGCGGTCATGTTGGGAAAGATCTGGCGGCCTTCGGCCACCTGCCCAAGGCCGAGATTGCAGACGACATGCGCCGGCAGCCGCGTGATGTCGCGATCCTCGAAGCGGATCGAGCCGCGCGCCGGCTTCTCCATGCCGAAGATAGCGCGGATGAGCGAACTCTTGCCGGCGCCGTTGGCGCCGACGATGGCGACGATCTCGCCGGCAGCGACGTCGAGCGACACGCCGTCGAGCGCCTGGGCGTCGCCGTAGAAGAGGTCGAGATCGCGCACCGATAACATCGGCTCAGGCTCCTGCTCGAGGTTCGGCGGGAGCGACGCCGAGATAGCAGGCGAGCACCTGGGGGTCGCGCGAGACCTGCTCGGGCGTGCCCTCGCAGATCTTCTGCCCGTGATGAAGCACGATGATGTGGTGCGAAAGCGCCATCACCGCGCGCATGACATGCTCGGTAAGAAGAATGGCAAGCCCGGTCTCGCGCGACAGATCGGCGAACGTCCGTACCATGGCGTCGATCTCGGTGGGGCGCAGCCCCGCCATGACCTCGTCGAGCAGCAGGATTTTCGGCCGCGTGGCCAGCGCCCGCGCCGTCTCCAGCCGCTTGCGCTCGGGCAGGGTGAGGCTCCTGGCGGCGATGTCGGCCTTGTCGGCAAGGCCGAGCCGCTCGAGAATGGCGAAGGCGGCGTCGCGGGCGGCGATCATGTCGGCGCTGTCCTTGAAGGCGCCGACCATGACGTTCTCGAGCACGGTGAGCCCGCCGAAAGGCTTCACCACCTGGAAGGTGCGGCCGATCCCGGCGCGGCACGCCTCATCGGGCCGGAAGCCGGTGATATCGGCGCCGTCGAGAACGACCGTGCCGCTGTCGGGCGCGAAGACGCCGGCGATGAGGTTGAAGGTCGTCGTCTTGCCCGCGCCATTGGGCCCGATGAGCGCGACGATGCCGCCGCGCGGCACGGAGAAGCTGACCTGATCCACCGCCTGCAGCCCGCGGAAGCGTTTGGAGATGCCGCGCACCTCGAGGAGGGCGCTGGCCGTCATCGCCGCACCTCGCCGATGCCGAGCCGCGCGCGCAGCCACGGCCACAACCCCGCCGGCTGCAACGCGACCATGGCGAGAAGCGCCGCGCCGTAGCACCACTGCTTCAGCCCGTTGACGGGAAAGCCGCTGCTCAGCGAGGTCGTCGCCTCGCCTAGCGTCGTCAGCACGAAGGCGCCGAGGACCGGGCCGAAGAGCGTACCGAGGCCGCCGATGATGGGTGCGGTGATGATCTCGACCGAGCGGCCGACGGCGAAGACGGTGTCGGGATAGAGATTGTTCTCATAGAAGGCGAGAAAG
>DASVOY010000618.1:0-5206 GCA_036383115.1 Allostellaceae bacterium | reverse complement strand
CCGTCTGCCGCCGCTTCCCCGATCTCGCCGAGGCGGGCCGGCTGGCGGTCCGCATCGACACCCATGGCGGGCGCTACATCGAGGAGCTCGACCTCACGCGCTCCTACGAGGTGCTCGAGCGCCATGCGCCGCAGGCGATCCGCGGTTATCGCACCGAGGCCGAGCTGCGCTACCTCGTCGGCACCGGCGTGACCGCCGCGGCGATCTGGCATGTCCGCCAGCGCCTCGACGCCGCCGGCTTCGCCAAGGTCAAGATCGTCGCGAGTTCCGGTTTCACCCCGGCCAAGTGCCGCATGATGGCGGTGGCCGGCGCGCCGATCGACGTGATCGGCACGGGCTCCTATCTACCGGATCAGTGGACCGAGACCTACGCCACCGCGGACATCATCGCCTATGACGGCAAGCCGATGGTCAAGAAGGGCCGCGAGTTCCTGCTGCCCAAGCGGAGCGAGGGCTGAGACCCGCGATCCCCAAGCTGCAATCTAGGAACCGAGACCCTTTGCCCATTTTTCCGCCCACTGGTGCAGCGGGCTGATGGCCTCGATCAAGGCGCGGCCGGCGTGGGTAAGCTCGTAGCCCTCGGCCGTATTGGCAAGAAGCCCGGCCTGTTTGAGTTCGCCGAGGCGCTGATTTAGCACGCTTGGGCTGGCACCGCTGCTTTGCTGCAGGTCGCGGAACCGCTTGGCCTCGCTCCTCAGCTCCCAGATCACGCGTAACGCCCAGCGGCGCCCGAGCAGATCGAGAGCGGCCATGATGGGCCGACCCGTCCGCGACCCGCGGACGGGAGAACCAGGGCCTGGGGTCAAATGTCTCTCCTGCTATGTTTTTCGTAGCGTCGGCGCGGTCTTTATGCTACTTTTTTCGAAGCGTCTCGCAAAGGGACTTGCCGTGCCACGCATCGCGCCCGCGGAGCCGCCCTATGCGGCCGACATACAGCAAGCGTTCGACCGGATCACGCCGCCGGGTTTCGAGCCGCTTCTGCTGTTTCGAACACTGGCTGCCAGCCCGCGCGTATACGAGCGTTTCCGAAATGGCGGATTGCTCGATCGGGGGCCGTTGTCACTGCGCCAGCGCGAGATCGCCATCGATCGCACATGCGCGATTGCTCGCTGCGAGTACGAATGGGGCGTGCACATCGCTTTTTTCAGCGCTAAAGCCGGGCTCACCTCCGAGCAGGTTTACGCCACCGCGTGGGGCACCGCGGAGGATGCTTGTTGGACGGAAGCAGAACAGGCCATCATTGCGCTGTGCGACGAGCTTTACGCCGTGGCTCGGATTTCGGATGCCCTCTGGGCGCGACTACGGACCCATTTCGACGAGCAGCAGATCCTCGAGCTGATAGCGCTTGCAGGATTCTATCGCACCGTTTCGTATTTCGCGAACGGGTTACAGCTGCCGCTCGAGTCGTATGCGGCGCGGTTTCCGGCGCGAGCCGACCGTGACGAGCTCGAATAAGCCGGGGTGACGCTGTCGCCCACCCGCCCTCGCGTTGACAGTTCAGTGCGCCGTCCCTAGCTTTTCCCTATTCATGACCGACCGTCTCACCATCGCCGTCGCTCAGCTCAACCCGACCGTGGGCGACATTGCCGGCAATATCGCCAAGCTGCGGCGCGCGTGTGCCGCAGCGGCGGAGCAGGGCGCCGACCTCGTCGTCGGCACGGAGCTCTGCGTCGCGGGCTATCCGCCGGAAGACCTGGTGCTGAAGCCGGCCTTCGTCGCCGCCTGCGAGGCGGCGGTGCGCGCCTTTGCCAAGAACACGACGAGCGGGCCGGCCATCATCGTCGGCACCCCCTGGCGCCAGGACGGCAAGCTCTACAATGCCGCGGCGCTGCTCGAGCGCGGCCAGATTGCGGCGCTGCGCTTCAAGCACGAGCTGCCCAATTACGGCGTCTTCGACGAGAAGCGCGTTTTCGCCGCCGGCCCGGCGCCGGGGCCGATCGCCTTCCGCGGCGTGCGGCTCGGCCTGATGATCTGCGAGGATATGTGGACGCCCGATCCGACCGAGGCGCTGCAGGAGAGCGGCGCCGAGCTGCTGCTCGTCATCAACGGCTCTCCCTTCGAGAGCAACAAGCGCGACGAGCGGCTGTCGCTGGCCGTGGCGCGTGTCAAGGAGAGCGGGCTGCCGCTGCTCTACGCCAACCAGGTGAGCGGGCAGGACGAGCTGGTCTTCGACGGCGGCTCCTTCGCCGTCGACGCTGCATGCAATCTGCGCGTCCAGTTGCCCGATTGGCGCGAAGCGGTGGTGCCGACGCGCTGGCATCGCACCGGGGATGACCGCTGGACGGTCGAGCCGGGGCCGCTCACGGCGCCCAGTGAAGGGCTCGAGGCGATCTACCATGCGATGGTGCTGGGCTTGCGGGATTACGTGCGCAAGAACCGCTTCCCGGGCGTCGTTCTGGGCTTGTCGGGCGGCATCGATTCGGCGCTGTCGGCGGCCGTTGCGGTCGACGCGCTCGGAGCGCAGCAAGTGCATTGCGTGATGATGCCGTCGCCCTATACCTCGCGCGAGAGCCTCGAGGATGCGGCCGAGGTCGCGGCGCTGCTCGGCGCTGACCTGCAGACCATCGGCATCGAGCCGGCGATGCAGGCCTTCCAGACGATGCTGGCTCCGTCATTCGACGGGCGCCCTCCCGACATCACCGAGGAGAACATCCAGTCGCGCGCCCGCGGCGTGACGCTCATGGCGCTCTCGAACAAGTTCGGCTGGATGGTGCTCTCCACCGGCAACAAGTCGGAGATGTCGGTCGGCTACGCCACCCTCTATGGCGACATGTGCGGCGGCTATGCCGTGCTGAAGGACGTCTACAAGATGACCGTGTTCGCGCTATCGCGCTGGCGCAACCAGGCGCGGCCCGATGGTCTCCTCGGCCCCGCGGGCCGCGTCATCCCCGAGCGCGTGATGACCAAGCCGCCCAGCGCCGAGCTCAAGCCGAACCAGACCGACCAGGACACGCTGCCGCCCTATGAGGAGCTCGACGATATTCTCGAATGTCTGGTCGAGCATGAGATGCCGGTATCGGCGATCGTGGCCCGCGGGCATGACGAGGCCATGGTGCTGACGGTGTGGCGCATGCTGGATCGCGCCGAGTACAAGCGGCGCCAGGCGCCGCCAGGCGTCAAGATAACCCGCCGCGCCTTCGGCCGCGACAGACGGTATCCCATCACCAATGCTTTCCAGGACCCCGGTCCGACGCCGGTGCTGGATCCCGGCGAGACGCCGCGCGCCCCTGCGCCATCGGTCACGTGACGGCGGTCCGCTTCGCGCCGAGCCCGACGGGCCGGCTCCATCTCGGTAACGTCCGCGCTGCCGTCGTCAATTTCCTATTCGCGCGCAAGTCCGGCGGGCACTTCGTGTTGCGCCTCGACGATACCGACCGGGAGCGCTCGCGCGAGGAGTTCGCGCGGGCCATCGAGCACGATCTCGCTTGGCTCGGCCTCGGCTGGGACTTGTCCGTCCGCCAATCCGAGCGGCTGGCGCTTTATGCCGGCGCGGCCGAGCGGCTGAAGGCGGCGCACCGGCTCTATCCGTCGTTCGAGACGGCGGAGGAGCTCGAGGTCAAGCGTAAGCTGGCGCAGTCGCGCGGCAGGCCCTGGGTCTACGACCGCGCCGCGCTCCAGCTCTCGCCGGACGAGGTGCAGCAGCGCATCGGCCGCGGCGAGGCGCCCCATTGGCGCTTCAAGCTCGACCACGCGCCGATCATCTGGGACGACCTCATCCGCGGCCGCGTCGAGTTCCACGGCGCCCATCTGAGCGACCCCGTCGTGATCCGCGCCGACGGCACGCCGCTTTATACGTTCTCATCGGTCGTCGACGATGTCGAGCTCGACATCACCCATGTGATCCGCGGCGAGGACCACGTCACCAACACCGCCGTGCAGATCCAGATCTTCGCCGCGCTGGGCTACGCCGCACCGGCCTTCGCTCATTTCTCGCTCATCGTCGGCGCCAAGGGCGAAGCGCTGTCGAAGCGCCTCGATAGCTTGAGCCTCGCGGGCTTGCGCGACGACGGCATCGAGCCGATGGCGGTCAACAGCCTCCTCGCCAAGCTCGGCACTTCGGACCCGATCGAGCCGCGGCTCCGGCTCGACGAGCTGGCGGCGGAGTTCGACCTTGCCAAGTTCGGCCGTGCGCCGCCGCATTTCGACCCTGCCGAGCTCACCGCGCTGAACGCCAAGCTGCTGCATATGACACCCTACGAGGCGGTGGCGCACCGCCTGCCGGAAGGGGCCACACCCGCGTTCTGGGACGCGGTGCGGCCGAACCTCGAGCGCTTCGCCGAGGTGGAGACGTGGTGGCGCGTGTGCCAGGGACCACTCGTGCCGCGGGTGGTCGACGCGGACCTCCTTGCCGCCGCAGCGGCGCTGCTCCCGCCCGCGCCTTTCGACGACGCGACCTGGGGCATTTGGATCGACCGCCTCAAGGCCAAGACCGGCCGCCGCGGTAAGGACCTCTTAATGCCTCTGCGCCTAGCTTTGACCGCCCGGGATCACGGGCCGGAGATGCGGAAGCTGTTGCCGCTCATCGGCCGCGACCGGGCCTTGCGGCGCCTCGAAGGCAAGACGGCCTAGCGACGGCCTCTCGCCGGTCGGCCGCCGCTCGGCGGAAAAACACGCACATTGGGGGCATTCATGAAGACGCCGGTCCTCGTCCTGCTCGCAGGGCTCCTGCTCGGCTTTACCTCCTGCGCCGGCAACAAGACCGCATGGCAGGATTTCCGTATGCCCGACGCCGATTTCGCGGTGTCGATGCCAGGTCAGCCCAAGCTCTCCAAGGATGCCACCGAGAAAGACGGCACGATCTCGCGCGGCTACATGGTCGATCAAGGCAGGGTCGCCTATGCCGTCTACTACTCGGTCTTCCCGCCCTCGAAGAACAAGAAGCCGCCCTCGCCGGATCAGCTGCTCGACAGCGTGCGGGACGAGCTCGTTCCCAGCATGAAATCCAAGCTGCGCGGCGAGCGCCGCTTCGCGCTCGGCGAGACTCGGGCGACCGAGTTGATTCTCGACGTCCCCGAGAGCAAGGCGGAAGAGGCGTCCGTCATCAAGGTGCGAATCTACGTGCGCCGGGATCAGACGCGCAGAGCCGTGCTGTACCAGAGCCTGGTGGTGGGCCCGGCGGGGTATGACGCGAATCCCAGCGTCGCACGGTTCCTGGACTCCTTCCACTTCGTGACGGGCTGATCGACGGCGGGAAGCACCGGCCACG
>DASVOY010000617.1:0-6415 GCA_036383115.1 Allostellaceae bacterium | reverse complement strand
CGGCTGCTGCGAGATCGCCTCGAGATGCTTCAGGAGCTCGCGCTGAAGGTCCCAGCCCGCCGTGTTCGCCCCGAGCTTGCCGGCGCGGCCCTGGTGAAGCGCGTCCATCACCTCGCCGTAGATATCGAGCTGCAGCTGCGCGGCCGCGGCATTGCCGACGCGGACGGGCTTCGCTCCCTCATAACCTTTCAGCCACGACAGCTCCCACTCGTTGAGGCGGCGCTCTCCGGCGAGGCCATACATGATCTGCACCTGCGACGGGTCGCCGGCGACGGCGCGCAGCAGCCAGGCGCGCCAGGCCCGGGCCTCGTCGTAATACCCGCTGTTCATCATCGCCAGCAGTGTGAACGTCGCATCGCGCAGCCAGCAGTAGCGGTAATCCCAATTGCGCGGGCCGCCGAGCTGCTCCGGCAGCGATGTCGTCGGCGCCGCCACGATCCCGCCCGTCGGGCGGTAGGTCAGCGCCTTCAGCGTGATGAGCGAGCGGATGACGGCCTGCGACCATTGCCCGGGCCCGCGGAACCGTGCCGACCACTCTTGCCAGAAGACCTGGGTGTCGGCGAGCGCCGCCAGCGGGTCGATCGGGTCGGGCGGCGGCAGGTGCGACGCGCCATAGGTCAGGACGAACGGGATTGTCTGGCCCGCCGAGACCGTGAACTCTCCGACCGTCTTGCGATCCACCCCTCGGAGCGACGCCGGTGTGCGCAGGACGACCATGTCCGGTCCGGCCACGGCCGAGAGAGTGCCGTCCTCCAGCCGTGACACCCAGGGCACGAGCGAGCCGTAATCGAAGCGCATCACGAGCTCGGTGCGCATCGCGACCTGGCCACGCTTGCCGATGACGAGGCGCACGACATCCGACGCCTTGCCGCGCGGCGGCATGAAATCGAGGAGGGTGACGGAGCCTTCGGCCGTCGTAAATTCCGTCTCGAGAATGAGCGTGTTGTCCTGATACCGCCGCGCGGCGCGCGCATCGCGATCGGCTGGGGCGATCAGCCAGCGGCCATTCTCGGGAGAGCCGAGCAAGGCAGCGAAGCAAGCGCCCCCGTCGAAGCGGGGCCAGCACAACCAGTCAATCGAACCGTCGCGCCCGACCAGTGCCGCCGTCTCACAGTCGCCAATAAGCGCGTAATCTTCAATTTTCGAAGGCATGGCGACACGCCGCAGCGTGCGGCGCTAGACCAAACTCATTGCTCTCAGAGTGTTCGCACATGCTCGGCCCTCCGATGGCGGTGCGGCGAAGAAAACCTCGGCGGGGCCAGATGGCCATGGCCCGAAACTAGATACTCCCTTGGCCGGATGTGTACGTAGCGGCCGGCGAAGCGGGCGTCTCGGGCGGGCGCAGCGGATGGACTTGGCGAGAGATACCCGGGGAATGCGCAGGGCCCCTTTGCCGAACATGCGGGACACCGCCATCCAGGAGATCACGCAGCATCGACCGCGCCCGGGAGAGTCGCGACCGGACCGTGCCGGTTGGCACGGCCAGGACTTCGGCTGCGCGCTCGTAGCTCAAGCCCTCCAGGCCGACGAGAAGGATGAGTTCGCGCTGCGCAGGCGGCAGCTGTCTCAAGGCGCGTTCGAGGTCACGGAGCGTCAGCCGCGGACTCGCCCGCTCCGGCAACGCAATGAGCGATCCAGATTCCTCAACAGAGAACATCGGGGCCTCGCGCACCGCGCGACGCACGTGGTTTACGTACTGGTGGTGCAAGATCGTAAAAAGCCAAGCACGCAAATTGGTGCCCGGCTGAAACAGATGCCGCTTCTGAAGGGCGCGGCAAAGGCATTCCTGCACGAGATCGTCCGCACCGCTCCGATCGTTTGTCAGAGCGCGGGCGTAGCGCCGCAGTGCTGGGATTTCGCGGAGAACGCGGTGGGCAAAGTCCATCTGGTTCTGCCCCGTGCAAGTTAGTTGCGGGTGAGCGAGGTACGTGGATCTGCCGCGGCAGTAGTTATCTATAGCTAACTATATGGATAACCCGATCCCGTGAAAGACGTTCCACGGACGCCGGAGAGAGTCGCGGGCTCTGTCGGTTTCCGGTTATGGGCTTCTTAGAGCCAACAGCGTCTTGCGATCATGCGCCCGCAATTGCTGCCTTAATCCGCTGCACGGCTCTACGGTCTGCTCCGAAGTGGACACGCGAAGGTACAGGGCAACGCGCTTAGGCACGGAGGTCATCCTTCGATCTGGAATCGACAAGGCTCTGGTAGCACACTGATAACAACTGATTTCGGTATGAGCGCGATCGGCATTGCTGACCCACAGAAAAATGCGACGCATAATAATCCCGGCACCGACTCGGGTCTCGCCCAAGAAAAATCGTCAATTGTATTACCGCTGGCTATTCACCTACCGGGTGAGTCATCAGGTTCAGCCAGCCTGTCAACCGGCGGCTGTGCGCACTTTTTATCCTTTGTTAAAAGACTTCCCGCATCTTCATTAAATGCGTCGTGGGCCGTGCGCTGATCACCGGGCTCGAACAACTCTAATGGTGGAGACCGCTTCGCCATGACCTTCCTGTCGCGCACGTCGCTTCGCACCATCCTGAACGGGGTGACCCTGACGCTGGCCGGGGCGCTCTGCGTGACGTTGCTGCTGCCGATCGGCACAGCGTTGCGCGCGGTCACCGACGCCGAACGGGTTGCCGCGCTGGCTGAGGCCGACCGCGGCGTATTCCAGCCGATGACCACGATCCGCATCATGCGCGGCGGCGTGCAGACCGCCATCCAGGCGCAGGACGGTCCGCTGCCCACGATCAACGAACTCCATGCCGGCATCACGGCGCAGTACAACGCGGCGCTCGCCGCGGCGCAGAAGGTTTCCATCCCCGATGGCGAAAGGCTCCTCGCGACGGCGCGGGCGCGCTGGAGCGAGGCGGAGAGCCTATGGCCGGCGGTCGACGCGGTCGCGCGCAAGCCCAAGGCCGAGCGCGAGCTGAAGGCCACGCAGCCCTGGTACGAGACCGTCGGCCAGACGGTCGAGGATCTGAGCCGCCTGTCGCTCGCCATCGCCAACGAGGTGCGGATGACCGATCCGACGATCGCCGAACTCGTCACGGCGCGGCAGGCGGCTTGGACGGTGCGCTTCAATTCCGGCAATGAATGCCCGATCGGGCGGCCCCTCATCGGTAATACCGCGACGCTTGCGCCCGAGGCGCGCCAGAAGATCGCCGCCATTCGCACGACGATCGACACCGCCTGGAAGTCGCTCGACGATCTGCTGCTGCGCCCCGGCGCGCCGGCGGCGCTGGTGCAAGCGGCGCGGCAGGCCGAGGAGGCGCAGCAGAAATCCAATGCGTTCCGCGACGCGGTCTATGAGCGGCTCGACGGCAGCGGCACTCCCGTCGCATCACCGGCGGACTGGACGGCACAATGCAACGCGCCGTTCGACGCCATCATGCGCATCCCCGAGACCACGGCCACGCTGATGGAAGCCTATGCGGGCGATCTCGCGGCGCGGGCGCATCGCCAGCTCCTCGTTGCCGCGCTCGGCCTTGCCGCGGCGGTGGCGTTCAGCGCGCTCAGCCTGGTCATCGTGCGCCGCCGCTTCGCCGTTCCCATCCGGCAGCTGACGGTGGCGACGCGCGACTTGGCGCGACGCGACTACAGCGTGCCCCTCGGCAAGGCGCGCTATGCCGACGAACTCGGCCGCATGACGGTCACGCTGGAGGCGCTGCGCGTGAGCGCGCTGCAGGCGGAGCGGCTCGCCGCGGAGAACATGGCGGCCAAGGAGGATGAGCTGAAGCACGCCACACTGGTGGAAGGGTATTGCCACGAGTTCGACACCTCGATCGGTCAGACGCTGGAGGCCGTCAACAAAGCCGCCGGCCACATGACGCGGACCGCCAACAGCATGAGCGGCATTGCCGACAAGACGGCGAGCCAATCGACGCTGGTGGCGGGCGCCTCGACGGAGGCATCGTCCAATGTGCAGACCGTGGCGATCGCGGCGGAGGAGCTTGCCGGCTCCATCACCGAGATCAGCCGGCAAGTGAGCCAGGCCGCCAAGGTGGCCGGCGACGCGGCGCAGCGCGCCGGCCGGACCAACGCCACGATTGAAGGCCTGGCCAAGGCGGCGCAGAAGATCGGCGATGTGGTGCAGCTCATCAACGACATCGCCTCGCAGACCAATCTCCTGGCCTTGAATGCCACCATCGAGGCGGCGCGCGCCGGCGAGGCGGGCAAAGGCTTCGCCGTCGTCGCCTCCGAGGTCAAGTCGCTGGCGAGCCAGACGGCGAAGGCCACCGAGGAGATCTCGGCGCAGATCGCCGGCATTCAGGACTCGACTCAGGAGGCGGTCGGCGCGATCCAGGAGATCGGCACGGTGATCACCCAGGTCAACCAGATCAGCATGGCCATCGCGTCGGCTATCGAGGAGCAAGGCGCGGCGACGCAAGAGATCGCCCGCAATGCCCAGGAAGCGGCGAAGGGCACCACCGACGTCTCGGCCAACATCTCGGGCGTCATGCAGGCAGCCGGCGAGACCGGCGCTGCCGCCGGCGACGTGCTCGCGGCGGCAAAGCAGGTCGCCGCCCTGTCCGAGAACCTCCATGCGCAGGTCGACGGCTTTCTCCGGAAGATTCGCGCCGCCTGAGTTGGCCGAGGCGCTTCATTCCCCCGAGCGCCGGAAATTGACCCGACCCGCAGCGACGCGGGAGAATGGCGCGGCATGGACCATGCCACCTACGACTACGTCATCATCGGCGCGGGCTCGGCCGGCTGCGTGCTCGCCCACCGGCTGTCCGCCGATCCGGACGTCAAGGTGCTGCTGCTCGAGGCGGGCGGCGCCGACAGCTCGTTCTTCATTCGCATGCCCGCCGGCATCGCCCGGCTCGGCATGTCGCGCTTCGACTGGCAACACCGGACGGCGCCGCAGACGGCGCTGAAGGGACGTCGCCTCTACTGGCCGCGCGGCAAGGCCCTGGGCGGCTCCTCCGCGATCAACGCCATGGTCTATATCCGCGGCCAGGCGCGGGACTACGACCGCTGGCGCCAACTCGGCAATGCCGGCTGGGCTTACGACGACGTGCTGCCCTTCTTCCGCAAGGCCGAGCACAACGAGCGCATCCGCGACGAGTGGCACGGCAACGGCGGCCCGCTCAACGTCGCCGACCGGCCCTACACCAACCCCTTGAGCGCCGCCTTCGTCGCCGCGGCCGAGGCGGCCGGCATCCCCGCCAACCCCGACTTCAACGGCGCCGCACAGCATGGCTGTGGTCTCTACCAGGTGACGCAGAAGCGGGGCGAGCGGTGGAGCGCGGCCAGGGCTTATCTGCATCCCGCGCTCAAGCGGCCCAACCTCACCGTGCTGACCGACGCGCCGGCGACGCGCCTCCTCATCGAGCGGGGCCGCGCCACGGGCGTCGAATATCGGCGTGGCGGCCAGCTCGCGGTGGCGCGCGCCGAACGCGAGGTGCTGCTCGCCGCCGGCGCGATCAGCTCGCCGCATCTGCTGCTGCTCTCGGGCATCGGCCCCGCCGTGGAGCTGCGCGCCGCCGGCGTGCCGGTGACGCATGATCTGCCCGGCGTCGGCAAGAACCTGCAGGACCATCTCAATGTCAACGTCATCGCCGCAGCGCAGCGTCCGATCACACTCGACGGCAGGAGCAGCGGCCTCGCCGCGCTGTGGGTGGCGCTGCAGTTCGCGCTGCTCAGGCGCGGGCCCGGCACCAGCAACATCGCCGAGGCCGGCGCCTTCGTCTCGAGCCGCGGCGAACGCGACGCGCCCGACATCCAATTCCACTTCCTGCCGGCGCAGGTGATCGACCATGGGCAGCGGCGGCTCGACGGGCATGGCGTGACGCTCCATGCCTGCTGCCTCCGGCCGGAGAGCCGCGGCGAGATCCGGCTCGGCGGCACTGGCCCGTTCGACCCGCCGGTGATCGATCCGCGCTACCTCGCCTCGGGCTACGATCTGAAGGTCCTGATCGAGGGCATTAGGCGCGGACGCGAGATCCTCTCGGCCAAGCCGCTCAGGGCCCATCTCGGGCCGGAGCGGCTGCCGGGCGCGGCGCAGCAATCGGACGCGCAGCTCGAGGATTTCATCCGCGCCACGGCCGAGACCGAATACCACCCGGTCGGCACCTGCAAGATGGGCAGCGACCGCATGGCGGTGGTCGACGAGCGGCTGCGCCTCAGGGGCATCGACGGCTTGCGCGTCATCGACGCCTCGATCATGCCGACCCTGGTGAGCGGCAACACCAACGCGCCCGTGATCATGATCGCCGAGAAGGGCGCGGCGATGGTGCTGGAGGACGCGGCTCGCCCGGCCTGACGCGGCGCCGGACGCCAAAGAGCTATAGAACGCTTACATCCGGAAGCGCCAGTGGCAGTCGCGGTGGCCGGAGGCGAGCATCGCCGGCGGATCGGCGATGGCGGCGCTTTTCCGCGGAGACATGCGGTCGCGCTCGCCCTTCGC
>DASVOY010000616.1:0-3841 GCA_036383115.1 Allostellaceae bacterium | reverse complement strand
CGCCGCCAGGGCCTGGGCGAGGTCGGTCGGGCGTAGATAGAGGCCCATCGGGCGCTCCTCTCCGGTGCCGACGCCGGCACCGGCAGATCGTTCGTGTACATATATTCTAACACGGCACGACCCGGGTTGTGTCAAGCACGGCCGATCAGGCGAGCCGCGCCAGCAGCCGGAGAAAGATCCCCCGCTCGCTCGCCGTGAGCGGGCGCAGGGTCCTGGCGCTGACGCGCAGGCCCAACGGCACGAGGCGCTCGACCAGGCTGCGCCCCCGGGCGGTGAGGCGCAGCCTCGTGCGGCGGCGGTCGCCGGGATCGGCGGAGCGCTCGACGAGCCGGCGCGCGACCAGGCGGCGGATCACGCCCTGGATCGTCGCCGGGTCCATCGCCGTGAGCCGCCCCAGCTCGTTCTGCGACTGCTCGCCGACGTCGCGCAGCTTCACCAGCGCCGCGAACTGTGTCGGCGTGATCTGATGATCCTCGCCAAGCTCGGCGAGAAATATGGCCGTGGCACGCTGATGCGCGCGACGCAACAGATGTCCGACCTGCTCTTCGAGAACATAGTTGTCGCACGAAACTGGCAATGTGCGCGGGACCACCGCACCCCGTCTCCGCCCCATGACCCTGGCCCTCCCCGCGTGGCACGTGCATGCTGCGCCTTCGAAATTAGCAGGTCATATCAGGGACGCCATCGCGCAGGTGTAACGGTATCGCCTTCGTCGCTTGCCCTTACGCGGGGAGCCCGCGCTGGACCACGGCTCTTCGACATTCGGGAACGTTGCTCGCGTTTGATTGTGAATCAGACCGGGGAAGGTGCGAGGCGGTCTTGGTGTGGTTGGCTCTGAGCGATGAGCAGTAGTCTCGGCATTGACCTATCTAGGGCCACCGCTTGCCCGGCGGTCGCATTCCTCGGCAAGCCGGCGCAAAGCTTCGCTCACGCTGACCGGATACGGGGTCGGTTCGAGTTGCCTCAGCGCCGGCGGCAGGCGCTTCAGCTGCTCCGCCGCATGGGCGCGAACCGCGCGCAGGTTGGGTAACGCGGCCAGCGCCTTGCCCTTGCGCATCACGGATCGAAGCAACGGCTCGCCTTCCTGCGCCTCCGTCTCGAGGCCAAGCGTGTCTCCCGCGAAGCTCCCATCGGCGGCATAGCGTCGCCATACCTGCTTGCGGCCCGGCCATGTCGCCTTGCCTTCCGAGCGCTTCCGGCGCGCGATACCGGCGTATTCCTGGAGCTTGTAAGCACAGTCGAGGGCGGGCGCGTCCGACGAGGTCGTCAGGCTCGTGCCGATGCCATAACCGTCGGTCGGCACGCCATCGCGGGTGAACGCAGCGAGGGCGTCCTCGTCCAGACCGCCGCTGGCGAAGATGATGATCTCGCGCAGCCCATGCCCATCGAGGATCGCGCGCACCCGTCGGGCATGCTCGCCGAGGTCGCCGCTGTCGATACGGACGCCCCGGATCCGGATACCCTCAGGTGCGAGACGTTTGGCCAGGAGCGCCACCCGCTCTGCCGCTTGCTCGGTATCGTAAGTATCGATCAGCAGCACCACGCCCTCCGGGCGGCTGCGCGCAAAGTCCTCGAAAGCCTGCGTCTCGTCATCATGCGCTTGGATGAAGGAGTGAGCCATCGTGCCGTAGGCGGGGATGCCGAAGCGCAGCGCCGCCGACAGTGTCGCCGTCCCGGTGAAGCCGGCGATATAGCTCGCCCGCGCGGCCAGCACGCCCGCCTCGGCGCCATGGGCGCGCCGCAGTCCGAAATCGACGAGCTGCTTGCCCGGCGCGGCCAGCACCATGCGAGCCGCCTTCGAAGCGATCACCGTCTGAAAATGCAGCAAGTTGATCAGCCGGGTTTCGACGAGCTGGGCCTGCGGCAGGGGCGCCACCACGCGCAGCACCGGCTCGTCCGAAAAGAAGAGCGTTCCTTCCGGCAACGCGTCGACGTCGCCGGTGAAACGGAACCCCGCGAGCGAGTTGACGAAGTGCGCCGGAAACTGTCCCGTGCGGCGCAATCCGTCGCAGTCGTCCGCCGTGAAACAAGCGGTCTCGAGGAATTGGATGGCCTGTTCGAGACCTGCGGCCATGAGGAATCCGCGTTGCTTCGGCAGCTTGCGCACGAAGAACTCGAACACCGCTGTCCCGGAGAACCCATGCTCGGCATAAGCCTGCAACATGGCGAGTTGATAGAGATCGGTGAGGAGCAGGCTTTCGCGATGCGGCATCTTCTTCTCGCGGATTCGAGCGCTGCCAACTAGCTCATGGTTTGTTTGAGCAACGGGCGAAGCTCGGCAAGCGGCCGCGTGTTCAATACATCCTGCGGACCGAGCCAGCCGCGCCGCGCCTGCCCAACCCCGAAGCGCAGATAGGAAAGCTCCATGGTGCGGTGGGCGTCTGTGGCGATGCTGATGAGGACACCCGCCTCTTTCGCCATGCGGCAATGGATGTCTGTGAGATCCAGCCGATCGGGATGGGCGTTGAGCTCGAGGAAGCACCCGCGGCCGCGCGCAGCACGGATGAGGCGGGCCATGTCGACATCATAAGGCTCGCGCTCGCCAATCAGCCGGCCGGTCGGATGCGCCAGGATCGTGAAATGCGGGCCGTCCATGGCGCGCAGTATGCGTTCCGTCTGCTTCTCGCGCGAAAGATTGAACCGGCTGTGCACGGCCGCCGCGACCAGATCCAAATCTCCGAGAATAGACGGCGGCAGATCGAGCTTACCGTCGTCGAGAATGTCGACCTCGATACCTTTTAGCACCGTGATGTCAAGCCCGCGCGCATTGAGTCGGTCGATCTCGGCGATCTGCCGCCGCAACCGCGCTGCATCCAAGCCGTGCGCCATGGCGATGCGGCGCGAGTGCTCTGTAATGGCGATGTACTCCAGTCCGACAGTGCGCGCAGCCGCGGCCATCTCCTCGATGGTGTTCTGGCCATCGGTCGCCTTGCTGTGCATGTGGAGATCGCCGCGCAAGTCGCCGAGCTCGACGAGCTTCGGCAGGCGACGCGCCGCGGCGGCTTCGATCTCGCCGCGGTTTTCCCGCAGCTCCGGCGGGATGAAGGGCAGGTCGACGGCGTGGTAGACCTCTTCCTCGGTCCGGCCGGCAACGCGGCGGCGACCGCGGAACACGCCGTATTCATTGATCTTGAGGTCGCGCTCCTGGCCCATTCGGCGGATGGCGATGTTATGCGCCTTGCTGCCCGTGAAATAGTGGAGTGCCGCTCCATGGCTCTCTGCTGGCACGACCCTGAGATCCACCTGGAGGCCAGAGCGCAATACGACCGTGGCGCGCGTGTTACCCGTAGCCGCGACCCGCGCTACCTCCCCATATTGCGTGAACCAGTTTGTCACCGGCGGCCCCTTGGCGGCGGCGGCCACGATATCGATGTCGCCCACCGTTTCCTGGCAGCGGCGATAGCTGCCGGCGACCGCGACCTTGTCGACACCCGGCGCTTTCTTCAGGTATTCGAGGAGCGGAGCCACGAAACCCTCGACCGCGGCAAGCTTGAAACGCGCCGGCCTTTTCGGGCGATCCTCGATCGCTTGCAGCAGCTTCTTCTCGATGCCGGCGCCGAATCCGGCCAGGTCGCGCACCCGCCCGTCGAGCAGAGCGCGATGGAGTTGCTCGATGCTGTGAATATCGAGTTTCTCGCAGAGCGTCTTGACCCGCTTCGGGCCGAGTCCTGGCAGCCGCAGCAGCTCCAGCGCGATCGCGGGCAAGTGGCCGCGAAGCTCGTCAAGCAGCGGCAGATGCGCGGTCGCTGCAAGCTCCGCGATCTTGCCGGCGAGGTCTTCGCCGATTCCCGGCATGTCCGACAGATGCTTCCCCTGCGCGACCAGGGTCACGACTTCCGTT
>DASVOY010000615.1:0-4027 GCA_036383115.1 Allostellaceae bacterium | reverse complement strand
CATCCAGTCCTGGGTCGCGCTGCCGCAGCGTGACGAAGAGACTGCCCCCGGCTTCGCCCACCACCCCGGCGCGACCCTGCCCGTGGTCGAGAGCGAAGGCGCGCGGCTCCGCCTCATCGCCGGCGCGCTCTTCGGCACCCGCGCGCCGGTCCAGACCTTTTCCGAGATGTTCTACGCCGATCTGTCGCTCGACCCCGGCGCGCGCCTGGCCCTCCCGGCCGAGCATGAGGAGCGCGCCGCCTTCCTCGTCGAGGGCAGCGTCGATGTCGGGGGCCAGAGCTATGCGGCCGGACAACTCCTCGTCTTCCGCCCGGGCGCGGAGATCGTGCTGTCGGCCCCGGGAGCCGCGCGCCTCATGCTCTTGGGCGGCGAGCCCATGGACGGCCCGCGTCACGTCTGGTGGAATTTCGTCTCGAGCTCACCCGCCCGCATCGAAGCGGCCAAGGCCGACTGGAAGGCCGGCCGCTTCGCCGGGGTGATCGGCGAGACGGAATTCATTCCGCTGCCCGAATGAGCGCCAGTTCGGGTCAGATTACCGTGGCTTAACGCGACTTTAAGCACCTTTGCGCAAAATCCCTCCGAACCGGAAGGCGCCGCGGGGCGCCGGCAAAGGAGTGGGTTATGGCTGGTAAGGCCGGCACCTCGCCCAGGAAGCGGGCGCGCAAAGCGGCGCCCGCCGACATCGGCGGCCTGTTCGACGAGCTGCGCTCCTTCATCGACGAGCGCATCGCCAAGGTCGACCGGCGGATCGCCGACCTCAGCGACGAGATCAACGCGACCGTGCAGATGGTCGATTTCAGCGAAGCCAACCTGTCGCGCCAGCTCCAGCGCATGCATCAGCAGATCACGGGCGTGGTGGCGCTTCCCGCCGCGCTGCCGCACAGCTCCGGCCTCGAGCTGGAGGCGGTCGTGCGCGAGGCCGAGGCTGCCGTCCATCGCATCATGAACGCCGCCGAGGCGATCCGCGCCGCCGTCGCCAAGAAGGGCGGCACCGATCCCGTCGTCGCCAAGCAGGTCAACGTCATCTTCGAGGCCTGCATCTTCCAGGATCTCACCGGCCAGCGCATCCGCCGCGCCCTCGACCGGCTGCAGCACATCGAGCGCACCCTCGCCAACATGGTGCGGCAGGCCAACCAGGAGGCGGTCGAGCAGGGGCAGCGGGAAGCCAAGGCGAAGGCCGAGATCGTCCATCGCGGACCCATCCTCGATCAGGACGGGATCGACAAGCTGCTCGACATCGACTGAGCGGCGCGGGCGCCTACTTCCAGATCGACTTGCCGCTTCCCGGCAGGCCATAGCTCGGCCACTTCGCCGTCACCTGCGCGATGACGTCGTCGCTCATGCGGATCTTGCGGCCCCATTCCCGGTGGGTCTCGCCCGGCCACTTGTTGGTGGCGTCGAGGCCGATCTTGCCGCCGAGGCCCGATTCGGGCGAGGCGAAGTCGAGGTAGTCGATCGGCGTGTTCTCGACCACGGTGATGTCGCGTGCCGGGTCCATCCGCGTCGCCATCGCCCACATCACGTCCTTCCAGTCGCGCGCATCGATGTCGTCGTCGACGACGATGACGAACTTGGTGTAGACGAACTGGCGCAGAAAGGACCACACGCCCATCATCACGCGCTTGGCGTGGCCGGCATAAGCCTTGCGCATCGACACCACAGCGATGCGGTAGGAGCAGCCCTCGGGCGGCAGCCAGAAATCGACGATCTCCGGAAATTGCTGCGTGAGCAGGGGAATGAACACCTCGTTCAATGCCTCGCCCAGCACCGAGGGCTCGTCGGGCGGCCGGCCGGTGAATGTGGAAAGATAGATCGGATCCCGCCGCATGGTGATGGCGGAGATGCGGAACACCGGAAAGCGCTCGACGGCGTTGTAGTAGCCGGTGTGATCGCCGTAGGGGCCCTCGTCGCCGTAATCGTCGAGCGCCACATGGCCCTCGAGCACGATCTCCGCCTGCGCCGGCACCTTGAGTGGCACGGTCTTGCAGTCGACGAGCTCGACCTTCCGGCCGCGCAGCAGGCCCGCGAACTGGTATTCGGAGAGCGTGTCGGGCACGGGCGTCACCGCGGCGAGGATGGTGCCGGGATCGGCGCCGATCACCGCCGCGGCGGGCAGCGGCTCGCGCTTCTCCTGCGCCCAGCGCCGGTGGTGCTGTGCGCCGCCCCGGTGCTTCAGCCAGCGCATCAAGGTGGTGTCGCGCCCCGTCACCTGCATGCGGTAGATGCCGAGATTGAAGGCGTCCTCGCGCCGCTCGCCCGGCCCCTTGGTGACGACGAGCGGCCAAGTGACGAGCGGCGCCGGCTCACCCGGCCAGCAGGTCTGGATCGGGAATCGCCCGAGGTCGATGTCGGCGCCGGTCAGCACCACCTCCTGGCAGGGCGCGGTGCCGACGGTCTTGGGCTTCATCGCCATCACCGTCTTGAGCAGCGGCAGCATGTCGAGCGCCTCGCGCCAGCCGCCGGGCGGCTCGGGCTGCTTCAGGAATGCCAGCGTCTCGCCCACCTCGCGCAGCTGGGCGGGCTCGCGGTCCATGCCCCAGGCGACGCGCTCGACCGTGCCGAAGAGATTGGTGAGCACCGGCATGGCGTAGCGCCCGCCATCGCCGCGCACGACATTCTCGAACAGCACCGCCGGGCCCTGCTCGGCGAGGAGCCGCGTGTGGATCTCGGTGATCTCCAGCTCCGGAGACACCGGCGCCGCGACACGCACCAGCCGCCCGGCGCGTTCGAGGCGGGCGATGAAGTCGCGAAGCGAAGCGTAGGGCATGCGGAACCTTGCAGGTGGCGCGGGCGTGCCACTATAGGTCGCGCATCCGCATGAGGCCATCGGGGATGCCATGGCGCGCTATTGGGTCGTCGGCGGCGAATACACGGATTTGCGTTTCGACACGCTCGCCCCCGGCACGCGCGAGGAGCGCCACGGCCCGTTCGCGACCTACAAAGAGGCCTACGAGGTCTGGCAGTCGCGCGCCCGCGCCACCATCGATGACGCGCTGGTGCGATTTCGCATCGTGGAGGAAAAGGGCGAGCCTAAGGCAAGGCCGTGAGCCGCCACACCACGCCCTCGCGCGTCGCGCGGTCCTCGAGATCGAGTGGCGTCGGCACGGTGTAGCGGGCGAGCGGGACGAGGCCGTCCTTGGGCAGATAGTTGCGGCCGGGATCGCCGAGCAAGACGACGACGCCCTCGGCCGCGAGCATGCGCAGCCATGCGGTCAGGCGCTCGGCGAGCGGGCGCTCGTAGCACATGTCGCCGACGAGTACGACCTGCCACAGCGCAGGACGGCGGCCGATGACGTCGGTGGTCTCGATGCTCACCTCGACGCCGTTGAGCGCGCCGTTGAGCGCGATCGCCGCGGCGGCGAAGGGATCGATCTCGGCGGCGGTCACGGCGGCGGCGCCGGCCTTGGCCGCGGCGAGCGCCAGCAGCCCCGAGCCGGCGCCGAAATCGAGCACGCGCTTTCCGGCCACGATCTCGGGATGATCGAGGATGTAACGCGCCAGCGTTTGGCCGCCGGCCCAGGCGAAGGCCCAGTAGGGCGGCGGCAGCTGGTCGCGCGCGAGCGTCGCCTCGGTCGCATGCCACAGCGGCGTGATCTCGCCGGCGAGGTGAAGGCGAATCTCCGGCACGAGCGGCGCCGCCGCGATCGCCGTGTTGGCGCGGATGAAGGAGGCGGCGTCGGCGCTAGTGGACATGAGCGAAGATGATGCCCAGCAGCATCAGCCAGCCCGCCCAACGGTTCGAGCGGAACTTGGCGAGGCAGTCGGCGGCATCGCCTGGACGCTGGGCTACGACACGATCTATGCGCACCAGGACAAGGAGGACGACGTGCTGATCGGCGTCAAATCCTCGGCCTTGGCGCTCGGGTCGCGCACGCGGCCCTGGCTCTTCGTCTTCTACGTCGCCGCCGTCGCATTGTGGGCGGCGTCTGGTCGGACGGCGGGGCTCGGCTGGCCGTTCTGGCTCGGTCTCGCCCTCGTCCTCGTGCAACTCCTCTGGCAGGCCGCGCGCGTCGATATCGACGATGCC
>DASVOY010000614.1:0-2334 GCA_036383115.1 Allostellaceae bacterium | reverse complement strand
CGCGCCTTGGCACGCCGGCCGGAGCGGCGTTCCGGATCGCCGGACGAATATTGATCTGCATCAATGCTGGTTGAGGTCCATGGCGGGAACGTCACTTTTGGCGCGAGGTGCACTGGGCAATGACGCCACAAACGCTGCATGCGATATTGACCGCGCTGGCTCGGGATCACGATCCGCCGGCGCCATCGGTGCTGAAGGATTTGGCGGTGATCTCGCATATTCCGCTCGATGAAATCCACGCCCGGATTCGGCAGATCCAGAATGAAGACGACGGCGCCGTCCGGGCGCTGCGGCTCGATGGCGTGTAGGCGGATGATCGAAGCTTAGAGCCGCCGCAGCAGCGCACCCAGCCGCGCGATGCCCTCGGCGATGCGGGCCTCGTCGGCGAGCGAGAAGTTGAGGCGGAGCGTGTTGGCGCCGGACCCGTCGGCGTGGAAGGCGCGGCCCGGCACGAAGGCGACGCGCGCCTCGGCGATGGCGCGCTTGAACAGCGCCGCGCCGTCGATCGTCTGGGGGAGCGTCAGCCAGATGAACATGCCGCCCTCGGGCTCGGTCCAGCGCACGCCCGGCGGCATCTCGGCGGCGAGCGCGGCGAGCATGGCGTCGCGCCGCGCGCGGTAGGCGGAGCGGATCGGCGCCAGCGCCCGCGGCAGCACCGCCTGCACCACCTCGTGCATCACCATCTGGGTCAAGGTCGCGGTGTGGAGGTCGCTCGCCTGCTTGATGAGGACGAGGCGTCGGATCACCGGCAGCGGCGCCGCCACCCAGCCGAGCCGCAGGCCCGGCACGACGGTCTTCGAGAAGGTGCCGCAATAGAGCACGCGCCCCTCGTCGATGCCGCCGGCGCGCGCCGCGTCGAGCGCAAGGAGCGATGGCAGGCTCTCGCCGTCGTAGCGCAGCGCCTCGTAGGCGGCGTCCTCGACGAGCGGCAGGTCGATCGCGGCGGCCGCATCGAGCAGCGCCTGGCGCTCGGCGAGGTCCAGGCTCGTGCCGGTGGGGTTCTGGAAGTCCGGCATGACGTAGCCGAGCGCGTTGCGCCCGCGGCCGGGCGCGAAAGCCAGGCGATTGTCGCCGCGCGACGGCAGCGGGCCGTAGGTGGGTTCGTAGGCACTCATCGCCTGGAGCGCGCCGAGATAGGTGGGACGGGCCACCAGAACCCGATCGCCCGGCGAGATGAAGAGCTTGGCGATGAAGTCGAGCGCCTGCTGCGAGCCGCTGGTGACGAGGATGTGGTCAGCGCCGCAGGCGACGCCGAGGCCCGCCATGTAGGCGGCGATCCATTCGCGCAGCGGGCGGTAGCCCTCGCTCGCCGAATATTGCAGCGCCACCCCGGCACGCGCGGGATCGCCGAGGATGTGCGCATACGCCGCGGCGATGGCGTCGCGGGGGAAGAGCGCCGGGTCGGGGATGCCGCCGGCGAAGGAGATGATGTTCGGCTGGTCGAGGATTTTCAGCAGCTCGCGGATCTCCGACGCCGCCATGCGGCTCGCCCGTGTCGCGTAACGCCCGTCCCAGTCGACCATGGCTGGCCCCTTTTAGTCAGTATTACTGACCTATTCGCCGGTGGCAAGGACAATTGCCGCGATGGAGCCGCGCCCCTATCATTTGCCGCGTCGCACCGTGCCCCATCTCATCCTCTTCCTGCTCGTCTTCCTGATGGGCCTCCTGGTCAGCTGTATCATCGCTTAAGCCATGCACCGCCTGCTGCCGCTCCTCGCACTCCTGGCCGCCGCCTGTCAGCCGCTGCCGCATCCCCTTGCCGGGAACGTGCCGCCGCCGGACTCGCCGATCCTCAGCCCGCGCGACAGCGCGGGCATCCTCGTCCTGCCGGTGACCGGCGCGCCCGCGCCGGCGGCCGCCGACCTCGCCGAGGCGATGGCGGCGGCGCTGCGCGAGGCCCAGATCCCCGCCAGCACCCGCGGGCGCAACAAGCGAAGCTATGAGCTCCGTGGCACGGCCAGCGAGGAGAGGCTGGCCGACGGCCGCTCGGCCATCGCCATCGAGTGGGTGTTGCGTGCCGCCGATGGCGTACCCCTGGCGCGTGTGCCGACGCGGACCGAGCAGCCGGCGGCGCGCTGGCTTGCCGGCGGCGAGGCGATGGCCAAGGAAATCGCCGCTGCCGCCGCGCCCGCCGTCGCCAAGCTGGTCCAGGACGATCCGCCCGTCGCCTCCGGCAACAGCGAGCCGACGGTCTTGCTTCGCCCGGTGGCCGGCGCACCCGGCGATGGCGACCGCGCCCTGACCCGGGCGATGGACAACGCGCTGCGCCGCGCGCACGTCGTGCTGGCCGAGCAGCGCACCGATCAGGAGAGCTTCGTGCTGGCGGGGACGGTC
>DASVOY010000613.1:0-4503 GCA_036383115.1 Allostellaceae bacterium | reverse complement strand
CGGATTCCTGCATTATCCCGTGCGCGTGCGCTGAGGCGTCAAATCTGATCGCGCGTCCTTCGACAGGCGCGCTGCGCGCGCCAGCTCAGGATGAGGCGCTTTTCTTTCTGGTGTCGACCATTGATGCCGTTCTCCATTTCCCCTCATCCTGAGCTTGCGCGAAGCGCATGTCGAAGGACGCAAGCTGCTGATGCAGCGGCCTCAACCGAGTGCATCCTCGACCAGCCGCCACACGGTCTCCGGCGCCTCGACATGGGGGTTGTGCCCGACGCCCGCGATCACGGTGGCGTCCTGATCGAAGCGCCGCATCTGCGCCAGCGTCACCATGGGATCGCGCTCGCCCGCGGCGAGGCGCAGCGGCGCGCGCATGGCGGCGATGACGTCCTCGATCGGCGGGCCGGCCACGTCATTGATGCGGGGATCGGCGGCGAGGCGGAAGCGATCTTCCTCCTCGACAATCCCAATATCCGCCGCGGGCGAGCCGGGATCGACCAAGCCCTTGAGGCCTGCCACCCGAAGATAGCGCTCCACCGCTTCCTCGCGCGTGGCGAACCAGCGCGTTGGCATCCGCGCGATCTCCTGCGCCTTCGCCACCTCCTCGGGCGTCCAGGCGAGCTTGACGCCGAAGGCGATGACGTGCCGCACGCTGCGGCCGAACCAGCCGCTGCCCAGCGCCATCGCCACGGCGCCGCCCATCGAATGGCCGAGCAGCACGACCTCGCCGCTCTCCTGCAAGAGAGAAGCGACATCGGCGGCATGCATGCCGAGGCCGTAGGGCGCGCCATGCCCCGACCGGCCATGGCCGCGCAGGTCGGGAACGAGCCAACGGCCCGGCCAGCGCGCCTCGACGATCGGCCGCATCCGCTCCCACACGGTACCGTTGGCGCCGAGCCCGTGCAGCATGACGAGCATCGGCCCGCCGGCGCCGCCGCTTTCGACCCAAAGCGCCGGGCTGCGCGCGTGCCTCATCGCCGCAGCTTGTCCTTGTCGTAGCCGGCGACGCGCTTGTAGGCGTCGGTGATGGCGACGAGCTCCGCGCGGCTGATCACGTCGTCGATCGAGGCGAAGGGCTTGTCGCCGGTGCGGCGATGGACCTCTCCCAGGATCGCATCCGGCGGGGTGGTGCGGTTGGTGCGCACGACGTTAGCGGTGGCGACAAGCCGCCGCTCCTCATAGGCCCGGAGCGCAGCCACTGGGTCGGCCTCGGCTGCAAGGCAATCCGCGAGCGCCCGGGCGTCGAGGATCGCCTGTCCGGCGCCGTTGGAGCCGCGCGGATACATCGGGTGCGCGGCATCGCCGAGTAAGGTGACGCGGCCGAAACTCCAGCGCGGCAGCGGATCCTTGTCGACCATCGGGTATTCCAGAATGATCTCGGACTGACGCAGGAATTCCGGCACGTCGAGCCAATCGAAATGCCAGTCGGCCATTGGCGCAATGAAATCCTCGAGCTTCGCCGTCCGGCTCCAGTTCCAGCGCTCGTATTTCGGCGTCTCGATCTCGACTACCCAGTTGACGAGCTGCCGGCCGTCGGCGTCGATGTCGTTGCGAATGGGATAGATCACGATCTTGGCGTGGGTGAACCAGCCGGCGCGGATCATGGCGGCGCCGGAGAGAATGGGCTGCCAGCGCGTCACGCCGCGCCACATGTTGACGCCGGAATAGATCGGCTCGCCCTCGCCGGGATGAAGCTGCCTGCGGATCGTCGAATGGATGCCGTCGCAGGCGATGACGGCCATGCCGCGCTGCGGCGGCAGCGCTTCTTGCGTCGCGATGTTTCGGAAATGTGCGACAGTTCCGGCGCCCTCCTCCTCGGCCCTCGTGCATTGCCATCCCAGCACGAGCCGGTCGGCGCCGGCCCGCCGGATGAAGGCGTCGACCAGCACCGCCTGGAGGTCGGCGCGATGGATCGAGATCTGCGGCCAGTCATAGCCGGCGGCGCGCCCGAGCGGCTCCTGGTAGATGAGCTGGCCGAAGCGGTTGAAGAAGACCGCCTCGGCGGTCAGCACGCCGAGCTTGGCCAGCGGCGCTTCGAGGCCAAGCGCTCCCAGCTCCTTCATCGCATGCGGCAGCAGGTTGATGCCGACGCCGAGCGGCTTGATCTCGGGTGCGGCCTCGAAGATGCGGCAGGGAATCCCTGCCTCATGCAGCATCAGACCGAGGGTGAGTCCGCCGATGCCGCCGCCGATGATGATGACGTCCATGCGGCGTCAGCGCCCCTTGAAGACCGGCTTGCGTTTCTCGACGAAGGCGGTGGTGCCCTCCAGGTGATCCGCGGTCGCGGCGGCGACGCCGAAGGCCTCGGCCTCGCGATGGGAGTGCTCGTCCCAGGAATTGTCGAGGGAGGAGCGGATTAGCTGCTTGGCCTTGCCGAGCGCGACGGTCGGGCCGTCAGCGAGCTTGCGCGCCATGGCCGCCGTCTCCTCCTCGAGGCGGCCGCGCGGCACCACCCAGTTGAGGATGCCGATCTCCTGCGCCTTCTGTGCGGTGAAGCGCTCGCCCAGCAAGGTGATCTCGAGCGCGCGCCGCTCGCCGACGATGCGCGGCAGGAAATAAGTCGCGCCGCCATCGGCCGAGAGACCGATGTGACGATAGGCCAAGGTGAAATAGGCGTCATCGCTGGCGATGGCGAGATCGGCGGCGAGGATCAGGCTCAGCCCGAAGCCCGCCGCCGCGCCCTGCACCGAAGCGAGCACCGGTTTCGGCATGCGGCGGAGTTGATAAATCGTCTGATGCGCCTTGATCACGCGCATCTCGAGTTGCGCGAGATGGGCCTCGCGGTTGTCGGTCAGTGATTTGTGGAAGCCCTTGACGTCGCCGCCGGCCATGAAATGGTCGCCGGCGCCGCGGATCACCACGCAGCGGATATCGGGATCGCGCTCGAAGCGCGCCGTCGCCTCGATCAGCCCGTCAGTCATCTGCGGCGAGAGCGCGTTGAGCGCCACCGGACGGTTGAAGGTGATGGCACCGATGCCATCCCTTGCCTCGACCAGGACATGCTGCTCCGTCATGAGGATCCTCCACTTATGCCGGCGATTGGCGCGAGTACAGCATGTCCGCGCGGGCGACGCCAGTCGCCCGTCGCCGCTTGGCGCTTGCCTTTTGCCGCGCTGCCCGCGACCCTATCCGCGCCAGGGGCCGCGAGCGAGGGAACGCCGATGCTGAGAACGCGCTTTACCGAGATGTTCGGGGTCGAGCACCCCATCGTGCAGGGCGGCATGCAGTGGGTCGGCCGCGCCGAGTTGGTCGCGGCGGTGGCCAATGCGGGAGCGCTGGGATTCCTCACCGGGCTGACGCAGCCGACGCCCGAGGACCTCGCCCGGGAGATCGCGCGCTGCCGCGAGATGACCGACAAGCCCTTCGGCGTCAACCTGACCATCCTGCCGACGATCAAGCCGGTGCCCTATTATGACGAGTACATGGATGCGATCATCAAGTCCGGCATCAAGATCGTCGAGACCGCCGGCAACAACCCCGAGAAATACATTCCAGTGTTCAAGGCCGCGGGCGTCAAGATCGTCCACAAATGCACCGCCGTCCGTCACGCCCTTAAGGCCGAGCGGCTCGGCGTCGACGCGGTGTCGATCGATGGCTTCGAATGCGCGGGCCATCCGGGCGAGGACGACATCCCCGGCCTCGTGCTCATCCCCATCACTGCCGACAAGCTCAAGATCCCCTTCGTCGCCTCCGGCGGCTTCGGCGACGCGCGCGGCCTCGTCGCGGCGTTGGCCTTGGGCGCCGACGGCATCAACATGGGCACGCGCTTCATGGCGACGAAGGAAGCGCCGATCCACGACAGCGTGAAGCAGAAGCTCGTCGACAGCGACGAGCGGCAGACCGCGCTGATCTTCCGCACCATGCGCAACACTGCGCGCGTGCACAAGAACAGCATCGCCGAGAAGGTGATCGAGATCGAGCACCAGCCCGGCACCAGCTTCAAGGACGTGCAGAACTACGTCGCCGGCGTGAAGGGCCGCCAGGTGCTGGAGCAAGGCGACCTCGATTACGGCATCTGGTCGGCCGGCATGGTGCAGGGCCTGATCAAGGACGTGCCGACGGTGAAGGAGCTCGTCCACCGCATCGTGCGCGAGGCGGAGGCGATCATCGCCAACCGGCTCGGCGCGATGATGGGAGAGCGGGCGCAGGCGGCCGAATAGTGGCTGGAAGCCAAAGCGCGTTTCATAACATCAGTTCGACCGATCGCAGGCCTTGCGCCACGAACTCGCCTTGTCGAGCAGAAACGCGTCCATCGCTGCGACGAGAGGCAGGTTGGCTTCGTCGAAAAGATAAAGCGTGCGTAAAGGGCCAGAAAGGAACTCGCGCGAGCAATTGTGGTAGCGTGGGCCGTCCAGAGACTGGTAGTGTGGTCCTATGTGACAGGTCGCTACCAGAAAATCGAATTTGCTAGTCGGCACCGCCGTCCCCGCACCCGGCCGAGCGCTAACGTAGAATGAGGGCGACTGCCGAGAGTGGGGGAGGAAAATCCGGAAGTAGCCCGTCACCGGA
>DASVOY010000612.1:0-11543 GCA_036383115.1 Allostellaceae bacterium | reverse complement strand
TCCCGACAAGGTCTCCGTCTATGTCGGCATCGGCCAGATCGCCGATATGCGCGAGGGCGAGCTCACCTCCTACCGATTCGCGCTGTCGGAGGCGCGGCAGCGCGATGATCGCGACGCGATCGAGGAATTGACGCGGATCGGATAGGCGCTCCGGCCAAGAAGCTGATCTGGTTCGATCGCTCCGCTCACAATCCGCCCTTCGAGGAGCCACAGCGCTTCGTCGAAGCCCTGATCGGCGAGGTCTTGCCCTTTGCCGAAGGGCCGTAGCAATCCATCGGAACTTGAGCCAACACTTGCGCCCACCGCTCGCGGCAATCTGGCCTGGCTAGGGACGCCCGATGACCCGCAGCATGCGGAGCGGCCAGGCCGCGGCAAACACCAAAGCGATGGCCGCAGAGGTGAAGGGCGCGGGCATCGCGCCGCGCGCGGGCCGGAAATCCGCCTCGAGCAATGTCGCGGCGCAAACGACCAGATAGGCGCAGACGAGCAGCCAAACCCATGCCGGCATGGAAACCCTCCCTCGGAGTCCTTGGGAGGCAGCCTACCCTGCGGATCTTGAGGCTCGGTTAACCATATTGCCGCAGCCCACGCGTGCCCAGACAACCGAAGGTCGAACATGCCGATCATGGCACATGCCGGTGTTAGCAAAACAAGGGTTTGCTTTCTGAAGCAGGGGGGTCCGCGATGGCTTCCAATGTGGGGAATACTCGTCCGACCACCTCTACCGCACCGGTGGCTCCGTGGGCCGGTGTCGAGGTCGTCGCGGGAGCGCGCCGGCGCATCTCCTGGGGCGCGGTCTTCGCCGGCGTCGTCATGGTGATCGCGGTCCAGCTGCTGCTGAGCATGTTGGGCCTTGGCATCGGGCTCGGCACGGTGAGCCCGGCCACCGCCGACAACCCGAGCCCGAGCACGCTCGGCATTGGCGCGGCGCTGTGGTGGGGCATCAGCTACCTGATCGCGCTCTTCGTCGGCGGCTATGTCGCGGCGCGCCTCGCCGGCCGGCTGCCCGGTTGGGATGGTGTGCTGCATGGCCTCTTGGTGTGGGCGTTCACGCTGCTCGTCACGTTCTATCTCCTCACCACCGCGGTGGGCAGCGTCATCGGCGGCGCCTTCCATGCGGTCGCGGCGACGCTCTCCGCCGCTGGCCAGACAGTGACGCAAGTGGCGCCGCAGATCGCGCAGACCGCCGGGCTCACCCCGGAGGTCGTGCAGCAGAAGGCTCGGGATCTCCTCAACGCCCAGCCCTCAGGTGGCGATCCCAAGGCGATGAGCCGCGACGACGCGGCGCGCGAGATCGCTACGCTGCTGCCGCGGCTCGCCCAGGGCGGCCCGGCCGCGCAGCAGCCGCGCGATCGCATCATCGACATCATGGCGGCGCAGCTCAACATCAGCCGCGAGGAGGCGCAGAACCGGCTCAACCAGGTGGTCGGCCAGGCGCAGCAAACGGCAAATCAAGCGGTGGACACGGCGAAGCAGGCCGCCGACAAGGCGGCGAGCGGCCTTTCGCGGGCCTCGCTCGCCGCCTTCGTTGCGCTGGTGCTGGGCGCCGCCGCCGCGGCCTGGGGCGGGCATGTCGGCGCCCGCGCCCGCCTCGACGAGGCGGAGCCGGTCGAAGTCGGTTAACGGCGCGATTGGCCGGGAGGTAGAGCCACCGCTCTACCTCCCTCTTCTTTGCGGGAAACGCCATGCAACTCCCGCTCCGAACGGCTTGTTGAGAGGTGGAGAAACCATCGCTCAGCAATTGCCGACAGGAGTGGGAAATGAAGCGTCTCATGGTTCTTGTGATCGCGCTCGGCGCCGGCGCGATGCCGCTCGCCAGCCAGGCGCAGAGCGCCAACGGGCCGGCTTACGAGAAGCCGCTGAGCGCGCAGGCCGTTCATGACGTGCAGGCGCGGCTCAAGGCGCTGGGATATTACCGGGGACCGGCCGACGGCGCCTGGGGCCCAAGCACGCGCGCCGCGGTCGAGCGCCTCCAGCGCGACCGCCACATCGCCGTGACCGGCCAGCTCAATCAGGCCACCGTCACAGCCATGGGGCTCGATCCCAACCGCCTGATGGCGCGCGGCTACGAGCCCCGGCCGGCCGCGCCGAATGAGCGCGCCGCCGTCACCGTCGGACCGCAGACGACGCAAGCCGTGCAGGCTCGGCTGCGTCGCGCCGGGTACTACCGCGGCCCGGTCGACGGCGTATGGGGACCCAATACGCGCGTCGCTCTGGAGCGATTCCAGCGCGACCGGCGCCTGCCGGTCACTGGCGCGCCTTCGCGCGAGACGCTGATCGCGCTCGGCCTCGATCCCGATCGCTTCATGGCCGGGAGCTCGACGCGCAACGACGCCGATCGCCTCAATCGCCGCGAGCTCGACCGCGCCGAGCGCAGCGGCCAGCTCTGACATTAAAGTGCTGAGAAACCCGTGCGTCTGGTTCAAGGACGCACGGGTTGCGCTTCGCCCAAACGCCTTTAGCAGGCTGCTGAAAAAGTCCGAGCGCCTAACCAGAGGTGGAAACCGAGGCAAACAGCAATGCGACAAGCCTTTGAATTTCCAAGCTCTAGCATTTGTCCCGCTTCGCAATGCGGCTTTCGACCGGCGCGTGGGGTTTTCACCAGCCTGTTAGGTGTTCATCGCCTCGAAGAAGTCGGCGTTGTTCTTGGACTGCTTGAGCTTGTCGATGAGAAATTCGAGGCCGTCGACCGGGCCCATCGGCATGAGCACGCGGCGCAGCACCCACATCTTGGAGAGCACCGCCTTGTCGACGAGCAGCTCCTCCTTGCGCGTGCCGGACTTGGTGATGTCGACCGCCGGGAAGGTGCGCTTGTCGGCCACTTTCCGGTCGAGCACGATCTCGGAATTGCCGGTGCCCTTGAACTCCTCGAAGATCACCTCGTCCATGCGCGAGCCGGTGTCGATGAGCGCCGTGGCGATGATGGTGAGCGAGCCGCCCTCCTCGATGTTGCGCGCAGCGCCGAAGAAACGCTTCGGACGCTGCAGCGCGTTGGCATCGACGCCGCCGGTCAGCACCTTGCCCGAGGAGGGCACCACGGTGTTGTAGGCGCGCGCCAGGCGCGTGATCGAGTCCAGCAGGATCACCACGTCGCGCTTGTGCTCGACGAGGCGCTTCGCCTTCTCGATCACCATCTCGGCGACCTGGACGTGGCGCACCGCCGGCTCGTCGAAGGTGGAGCTGACTACCTCGCCCTTCACCGTCCGCGCCATGTCCGTCACCTCCTCCGGCCGCTCGTCGATGAGCAGCACCAGGAGATAGACGTCGGGATGGTTAGCGGCGATGGCATGGGCGATGTTCTGCAGCATCACCGTCTTGCCGGTGCGCGGCGGCGAGACGATGAGGGCGCGCTGCCCCTTGCCGAGCGGCGTGATCAGGTCGATGACGCGCGTCGTCAGATCCTTCTTGGTGGGATCGTCGAGCTCGAGCTTGATCTTCTCTTCGGGATAGAGCGGCGTCAGGTTGTCGAAGTTGATGCGGTGGCGGAGCCGGTCGGGCTCGTCGAAATTGATCTGGTTGACCTTGAGGAGGGCGAAGTAGCGCTCGCCATCCTTTGGGGAGCGGATCTGCCCTTCCACCGTATCGCCGGTGCGCAGGCCGAAGCGGCGCACCTGGCTTGGACTCACATAGATGTCGTCGGGGCCGGGGAGGTAATTCGCTTCCGGCGAGCGCAGGAAGCCGAAT
The DNA here is from genome assembly GCA_036383115.1 of Allostellaceae bacterium. GTDB lineage: Bacteria > Pseudomonadota > Alphaproteobacteria > ATCC43930 > CGMCC-115725 > DAHUYF01. The sequence goes on along the minus strand of DASVOY010000612.1, from coordinate 7,859 downwards.
CCGTCCTGCAGCACCTCGAGCACGCCGTCGCCATAGATCGCCTGATCGTTGTCGGCGAGGTTCTTGAGGATCGCGAACATCATGTCCTGCTTCCTGAGCGAGGACGCGTTCTCGATCTGCAGCTCTTCCGCGAAGTTCAATAGCTCCGCCGGGGTCTTCCGCTTCAATTCTTGTAGATTCATCGGGATGTAGTCGCCTTGAGGCTGTGAGACAGCGCCCGCGCTGGCCGGGTTACGGGGCTTGGATCGGAAGGGACGAGCGGTCCTCGCGCACGACCGAGCGTTCCTTTTTTCCGGATTATCGTTGAAGACGTGAGGACGCCGCGATCGGGCGCCTTCACCCATATCGAAAAGCCGGGACCGAGTCAAATGGCATTCGATGTCAACGATTGGACGTCTAGAACGGCTTCACCACGACCATGATGACGATAAGGATCAGCAGTATGGTCGGAATCTCGTTCACCATCCGGTAAAGCTTGGCCGGATGCCGGTTGGCGTCGGCGGCGAAATCGCGCCGCCACGTCGCCAGGGTATGATGGATGACCGTCAGCGCCGCCACGCAGGCAAGCTTTATATAGATCCACCCCTGCGACCATTCAACCACCCCGGGCATCAGGACGAGCAGGATGCCGAAGAAATATGCGGCGATCATTGCCGGGTTCATGATGCCGCGCAGCAGGCGCCGCTCCATCACCTTGAAAGTCTCCGATGTCTCGGAGCCCGGCCGTGCCTCGGCGTGGTAGACGAAGAGGCGCGGCAGGTAGAGCAGCCCTGCCATCCAGGCGACGACGCTGACGATGTGGAAAGCCTTGACCCAGGGATAGAGCCCGGCGAGCCAGCTCATTCGCCCGCCCCCGCCGGACACGGGCACCGGCCAAACATTGTCGGGCAAAGCCGCCCGTCCCCGGCCGGGCAGGGCACGGCACCCCCGCGCCCGCGCACCCGCCCAACCAGCCGCGCCAGCCCGGCGATGAAGTCGGGCGCCGTGCCTACCGTGGGAACGCGGACATAGCTCGGCACTCCCGCGGCGCTGGCCAGGTGGCGATACTCGACATCGAGCTCGACCAGCGTCTCGGAATGCTCCGAGACGAAGGCGATCGGCACGACAATGAGGCCGACCCCTTCTGCGCCAGCGCGGCGGATCTCGGCATCGGTCGCCGGCCCGATCCAAGCGAGCGGCCCGACCCGGCTCTGGTAGCAGACGACGCAGTCGAGGCCGCTCATACCCAGCGCGGTCCGGAGAGCCGCTGCGGTGTGCTCGACCTGCCAGCGGTAGGGATCGCCAGCGGCGACGATCTTCTCCGGCAGCCCATGCGCCGAGAGCAGCACGCGCTTCCTCTCGCGCGCCGGCCAGACCTTCAGAACGGCACGGATCTCCTCGGCCAGCGCGGCGATGAAGCCGGTCTCGTCGGGATAGCAGCAGAGTGCACGGCTCGGTGCGGCCAATCCCGCCGCCGCGGCCGCGCTCTGCCAATCCGCGAGCGAGGAAGCCGTGGTCGTCGTCGAGAATTGCGGATAGAGCGGCAGCAACACGATCTCGTCGGCGCCCCATTCCTTCACTGCCGCCGCCGTTTCGCGGCTTCGCGGATGCCAGTAGCGCATGGCAATGAAAACGCGATGGCCGGGTCCCAGCGCCACTTCGAGTGCGCGCGCTTGCGCTTCGGTATTCGGCAGGATCGGCGAGCCACCGCCGAGGCGGTCATAGATGGCGCGCGCGATGGGTGCGCGGCGCGCGGCGACCAGCCAGGCAACCAGCGCGCGCAAAGGCTGCGGCAGGGTGATGATGGCGGGATCGTTGAAGAGGTTGAAGAGGAAGGGCCGCACCGCCGACGGGGAGTCCGGTCCACCCAGATTGAACAGCACCACCGCGCATTTGCTCATCGCGCCTCGGCTTCCACCGCGGCCGGACGGCGCACCAGTTCGACGAGGCGGGCGACATTCTCGGGTGGCGTCTCCGGCACGATGCCGTGGCCGAGGTTGAAGATGAAAGGACCCTCGCCCAGCGCCGCCAGGATCTCCGCCACCCGCACCTTCATCGCCTCGCCACCGGCCGCGAGCAGCAGCGGGTCGAGATTGCCCTGCACCGGACCGACCGATTGCAGGGCACGGCGCGCAATGCCAACCGGCACGGTGGTGTCGAGGCCGAGCGCGCTAACGCCGGTCTCGACGAAATAGGCGCGATACATCAGCCCGGCGCCGCGTGGGAAGCCGATTACCGGCACTTGCGGCTGATGCTCCCGGAGCGCCGCGACGATGGCGCGCGTCGGCTCGATCACCCAGCGTCGGAAACTCTTCTCGTCGAGTACGCCGGCCCAACTGTCGAAGAGCTGCACCGCCTCGGCGCCGGCCTCGATCTGCCCTCGGAGATAAATGACGGTCGCCTCGGTCAGCAGCTCGATGAGCCGGGCGAATCCGGCGGGATCGGCCAGCGCCCAGCCCTTCACCGCGGCGAAATCTCGGCTCGAGCCGCCCTCGACCATGTAGGTCGCCACCGTCCAGGGCGCGCCGGCAAAGCCGATCAGCGCCGTCTCGGCCGACAGGACTGCGGCGACGCGCTCGACAGTCCTGTAGACCGGTGCGACGCGGGCGGAGAATTCTTCGGGCGACAGTTTCTCCAGCTCTGCCGCGGTGCGGATCGGCGCCAGCACCGGGCCTTCGCCCTCCCGGAAGCTCACGCTCTGCCCGAGGCCATGCGCGACGACCAGAATGTCGGAGAACAGGATCGCGGCATCGAGGGCGTAGCGCCGGATCGGCTGCAGCGTCGCCTCAGCCGCCAGCTCCGGCGTGAAGCACAAATCGAGGAAATTCGGCACCTGGCGGCGCAGCTTGCGGTATTCCGGCAGATAGCGTCCGGCCTGCCGCATCAGCCACAGCGGCGCCGGCACTACCGTTTCGCCGCGCAGGACGCGCAACAGAGGCTTGCCGCGCTCGCCCGTCTCGCCGCTCATGGCGCGAACCCATCCATGGCTTCCTCTTACCTATTCTATTCTTGAATCGAAAGGTAGAGGTGACAGTAGCAAGGTGGATAATGGGGATTGATCTGAACAGGTCATTTACCCCCGACGGTGCCTACTCTAGGGGAAAGCGCAAGTCGGGCAGTGTATAAGAGGATGATGAAGGCGATCGGCAGCCTAAAAGGCGCGCGATTCATGGGCGTCGGGAAACCAGTGGAAAGCGGGGAAAGAGGGATGTTTTGGCGTACTTTTCCCGGAGTCGAACAGGAGCCGGCAAAGTTATCCCGCGCGGCATGGGACGCCGCCAAAATCGATGCCTGTCGGGGATGGAATCGCCACGTTGCCCCATCGGCCGGTTTTTCCCGTCCGCTCACGGCGTTCGTCCACAGCCCAGACGATGGGACGGCCGCATGACCCGTTTCCATCTCCATCTCGTCTCGGACGCCACCGGCGATACCGTCCATTCGGTGGCGCGCGCCTGCCTGGTGCAGTTCGAGGGCGCGGAGGCGGTCGAGCATATCTGGTCGATGGTGCGCACCAAGAGCCAGGTCGAACGGATCGTCGCGGGCGTCGAGGCGAACCCCGGCGTCGTCCTCTATACCCTGGTCAACGAGACGCTGCGGCAGCCGCTGGTCGAAGGCTGCCGGCGGCTCCAGGTGCCGGCGATCCCGGTGCTCGACCCCGTCATCGGCGCGCTCGCCTCCTATCTCGGTCGCCAGAGCCGTGGCCTGCCGGGGCAGCAGCATTTGCTCGACAGCGAATACTTCCAGCGCATCGACGCCATGACATTCGCCCTCGCCCATGATGACGGCCAATCGGCCTGGGGCCTCAATGAGGCTGACGTCATCCTGGTCGGGGTCTCGCGCACCTCGAAGACGCCGACCTGTATCTATCTCGCCAATCGCGGCATCAAGGCCGGCAACGTGCCGATCGTGCCCGGCATGCCCTTGCCCGCGGAGCTCTTCGCCGCGACACGACCGCTCGTCGTCGGCCTCACCAACGATCCCGAGCGGCTCATCCAGGTCCGCAAGAACCGGCTCAGCATGCTGCACCAGGAGGACAGCACCGACTATACCGACGCCGAGGCCGTTCGACAGGAAGTCGCTCAGGCGCGCCGCCTCTTCGCCGACCGGCACTGGCCGGTGATCGACGTGACGCGCCGCTCGATCGAGGAGACCGCCGCGGCGATCCTGAAGCTGCTTGCGCGCCGTCACGGGCAGGACGCATGAGCACGCTCGCGCTCAAGCCTGTGGTGCTGGCATCCGCGAGCGCGGCGCGCGCAGCAATGCTGGCCAATGCCGGCCTCGAGGTCGGGCGCGAGCCCGCGGGAATCGACGAGGACGAGGTCAAGCTTTCCTTCCGGCGCGAGGGCATAGACGCGGCGAGGTGCGCCACCGCGCTCGCCGAAGCCAAGGCCATGCGGGTCTCCGAGCGCCATGTCGGCACCCTCGTCATCGGCGCCGACCAGATGCTCGACTGCTCCGGCACGTGGTTCGACAAGCCACGCGACCTCGACGAAGCGCGCGTTCAGCTCGCCGCGCTGCGCGGCAAGCGCCACGAGCTCGTCACCGCTGCCGCGGTGGTGCAGAACGGCGCGGTGATCTGGCGGCGCGTCGAGCGCCCGCGCCTCACCATGCGCGATTTCAGCGACCAATTCCTCGACTGCTACCTCGCCGCGGCCGGCGATGACGCGCTCGGCACGGTCGGCGCCTATCGGCTCGAAGGCCTGGGCGTGCAGCTCTTCTCGCGCATCGAGGGCGATTACTTCTCCATTCTCGGATTGCCGCTGCTGGCTCTGCTTGATTTCCTGCGCGGGCGCGGCGTGGTGCTGCCATGAAGCGCGCCGGCGTCATGGGTTGGCCGGTCGAGCATTCGCGCTCGCCCGTACTGCATGGCTTCTGGCTCAAGCAGTACAACATCGACGGAGAGTACGTGCTGTTGCCGGTGAGGCCCGAGGAACTCGCGACGGCGCTGCGCGGCCTCGCTGCGCGCGGCTTCGCCGGCTGCAATCTTACCATCCCCCATAAAGAGGCGGCGCTCGCCATCGTCGATCGCGTCGACGCGACGGCGCGGCGCATCGGCGCCGTCAACACCGTCATCGTCAGGTCCGAAGGCTCGCTCGAGGGGCGTAATACCGATGCATTCGGCTTCTATTCGAATCTGAAGACCGCATTGCCCAATTGGTGCGCTGATGCCGGGCCGGCGGTGGTTCTCGGCGCCGGCGGCGGTGGTCGCGCGGTCGTCGCCGCGCTTCTCGACAACGGCGCGCCGGAGGTTCGGCTGGTCAATCGTCATCGCGACCGAGCGGCGGCTCTTGCCGCCGCTCTGGGCGGGCGGATCGAGGTCGTCGATTGGGCAAGGCGCGAGGATGCGCTCGCAGGCGCCGCGCTCCTCGTCAACACCACCAGCCTCGGCATGGCCGGACAGCCGCCACTCGATCTCGCGCTCGATGCGCTGCCCGCGCATGCGGCAGTCAACGACATCGTCTACGTGCCGATGGAGACGCCACTCCTCGCCGCAGCGCGTAAGCGCGGCAATCCCGTGGTGGACGGGCTCGGCATGCTGCTGCACCAGGCGCGGCCGGGCTTCGCCGCTTGGTTCGGCGTGATGCCCGAGGTGACGCCGGCGCTGCGCCAAGCCGTCATGGCGGGCCTCGCCAAGCGATGATCGTTCTCGGCCTCACCGGTTCGCTCGGCATGGGCAAGAGCACAGCGGCGGCGATGTTCCGCCAGCTCGGCGTGCCCGTGCACGACAGCGACGCCGCGGTGCATCGCCTGCTCGCGCCGAAGGGCGGCGCGGTCGCGGCGGTGGCGAAGGCGTTTCCCGAGGCGCGCGCCAAAGACGGCGGCATCGATCGCGGTGTGCTTGGCCGCCGCGTCTTCGCCGACGCCAAGGCGCTGGCGCGGCTTGAGCACATCCTCCATCCGCTGGTGCGACGCAGCCAGGAGCGGTTCCTCAAGCGCGCGCGCGCGCGCAAGCTGCCGCTCGTCGTGCTCGACGTGCCGCTGCTATTCGAGACCGGCGGTGAAACGCGCTGCGACAAGGTCGTGGTGGTGTCGGCGCCGGCTGCCGTGCAACGCGCGCGGGTGATGGCACGGCCCGGCATGACCGAGGAGCGCTTCCGTGCGATCCTGAAGAAGCAGATGTCCGATAGCGAGAAGCGCCGTCGCGCCGATTACGTCGTGCCGAGCGGCCAAGGCCGCGCGGTGACGTTCCGACGGCTGAAGCGCATCGTGCGTGAATTGCAAAGGTGCGAAGGCGCCTGATCGACGGCGTCGTCCGATGCCGTCAAAAGGATGCGCCATGGACTTGCAGCGATAGCTTGCTCCGCTGACTCGCTTGCGGCACACTCCGCTCTATGCGTGAAATCGTGCTCGACACCGAAACCACCGGGCTTGAACCGGCGGAGGGACATCGGATCATCGAGATCGCTTGCGTCGAGCTCTTCAATCATCTGCCGACCGGCCGCGCCTTCCATCGCTACGTCAACCCGGAACGCGACATCGCCGCCGAGGCCACAGCAGTGCACGGCCTCACCGCCGATTTCCTCGCCGACCACCCGCCCTTCGCCGCCATCTGCGACGAGTTCCTTGCCTTCATCGGCAGCGACCGGCTGATCATCCATAATGCCGAGTTCGACCTGAAATTCCTCAATGCCGAGCTGAAGCGCGTGGAGCGCGCAGCGCTCCGCTGCGAATGCGAGGATACGCTGCTGCTGGCGCGCAAGCGCTATCCCGGCGCGCAGGCCAGCCTCGATGCGCTGTGCCGGCGCTTTGCCATCGACCTCTCGGCCCGCACCAAGCATAGCGCCAAGCTCGATTGCGAGCTGCTCGCCGCCGTCTATCTCGAGCTGATCGGCGGGCGCCAGCCTGGCCTCGATCTCGCCGCCAGCATCGCCGGGGCGGGCGCGCTGCACACGATCGAGCGCCCGGCGCGGACGCCGCGGCCGCACGCCGCCAGCGCCGATGAACTCGCCGCCCATGCCGCGCTCCTGGCGAAGCTCAAGGCGCCGCTCTGGTTGGCGCCGGGTTGACTGCGGCGCGCTTAGGCCCGCGCCGCGGTCTGCATGGCGCTCGCCTGCTCCTGCTGACGGCGCAGCAGCTCGGCGAAGTCGATCGGATGGATGAGCAGCGGCGGGAAGCCGCCTTCGCGCGTCGCATTGGCGATGACGCTGCGCGCGAACGGGAAGAGCAGCCGCGGCGTCTCGACCAGGATCAGCACCGGCACGACCTCCTGCGGCGCGTTGCGGACGGTGACGACCGCCGCATAGGTCAGCTCGGTGACGAAGACCGTCTCGCCGCCGCTGTTGGCCTTGGCGGAGATGGTGAGCACCACCTCATAGACGTCCTGGCCCAGGCCTTGCGCCTTGACATCGACCCCGAGCTGCACCTCCGGCGGTTCCTTCTGCTGCAGCAGGCTGTGCGGCGCGCGCGGATTCTCGAACGACAAGTCCTTGATATATTGCGCATTGACGATGAGCTGGTGATTGACCACGCCATCGCCTTGCGGCGGCGCTGCTCCGATAAAGTCGTCCGCCATGGGGCACTCCCTTTGTTGTAGCCGCTGGCTAGCACGGATTGCCCGTGCCACACAACCCGCCGCATGCGCCGGCACGACGTGCGGCGGGCTGCGCGGATAAGACCAATCTCCAGTTAACCGGTGCCGGGCTATCATGGAAGGCCTGCAGAGGCCGCCGACGGGGGAGTCCCTTGAGCCGACCAACCATCTCCACTCCGACGGTCGCCGCCCTCGCCACCCTGTCCCGGCACACGGGCGCGCGCCGGCACTAGCATGGACCGCCTCGCCGTCTTCGTCGCCGCGGTGGCGCCGGCGCTCGCCTTGCTCGGATATGGTGTCGCCAAGGGGCGTGGCAGCTGGCATAACGACGCGCTGTGGAATGCGTTCT
>DASVOY010000611.1:0-1937 GCA_036383115.1 Allostellaceae bacterium | reverse complement strand
CGCATTCTCGTCCCGGTCGCGCGCCAACAAGGGCTGCACGGCGACCGCCAGGCCTTGCACCAGCGCAACCTCGACGAAGATCAGCGGCTCACCCGGCAGCGACGGGTGGAAAAAGGCAAAACAGCGCCGATCGGGACCCAGGCGGCGGCGCAGATCGTCCCAACCTTGGACCTCGTGCACTGCCTCGTATTCGATCAGCTTCTCCAGCACCGAAGCCGGCGTCTCCCAGTCGATACGGCGAAGCTCGAGGAAGCCGCGGTTGAACCAGGACGCGAACAGGTGCCTGAGGTCTGCATCGAGAGGCTTCAGCGCCGGCTCCTGGCGCAGCCGCCCGAGCACTTCCTTGCGCATCGCCACCAGCGCCGCCGTGCCGCCGGGCGAGAGGTTCATACGCCGCAGCAGCTCCTGGCGGGTCGGCTCGGCGGCCTCCGCCAGCTGCGCGGCACGCTCCGGGGTCGGTCCCGATAGGTATGCTTGGGCCGCTTGCCGCAGCTTTCCCTCATCGGGCAGGAAGCTGCTCGCGAGAAAGCGATAGAATTCCAGCCGCTCGTCGGGGCCGAGCTCACGGAGCACGGCATGAAGCTCACGCGCGACGGCGGCGCCCGAGGCCTCGCCGCGCTCCGACAGCAGCGCCGTCGCCAACTGGCGCGCGCGCTCCAGCGGCGCGAGCGTCGTCTCCGGGACGTCGATGAGAGCGCGGCCGCGCTCCGCGACCGTGACCCAGAGCCGATCGATCCAGGAGCGCGTCGCCGTGAGTGATGAGACGATCGTCGAAGCCTTCGGCAAGGCCATGGTGATGCTCCATTCCGCGGCTGGGATGCCCCCGCACTGCCGCCGTCACATTGGAAATGGGCTTGCTGTGCCTGTCCGTCCATAGCTTGGCACCGCTCGAGCGGAACAGGAAGCCCACCGGCGCGCTCGAGCGCCGCGCCGCCACCCGGAGCAAACGATGCGCGCCGCGCTTTAATCATTGACCTGCTGAACATGACGGCGGATTGCTCGGGGCGCGGGGTCTGCGCTAGTTTCGAGGGATTTTAAAAGATCGGGCGCGGGGAGGGCGCGCGGTCGATCCCTGGAGGCTCATCATGTCCAAGCAGGTGCAGTCGCGGCGCTTGACCGTCCCCGAGATCGCGGCGCGCAAAGGCGGCGAGAAGATCGTCTGCCTCACCGCCTATACCGCGCCGATGGCGGCGCTGCTCGATCCCCATGTCGACCTGCTGCTGGTGGGCGATTCCGTCGGCATGGTGGTCCATGGTCTGCCGACCACGGTCGGCGTCACCTTGGAGATGATGATCCTGCACGGGCAAGCGGTGATGCGCGGTGCCTCGCGTGCGCTCGTCGTCGTCGATCTACCCTTCGGCAGCTACGAGCGGAGCCCGCAGCAGGCGCATGAATCCGCGGCGCGCATCATGCGTGAGACCGGCTGCCAGGCGGTCAAGGTCGAGGCGGGCGAGGGCATCGCCGAGACCATCGCCTTCCTCGTCCAGCGCGGCATCCCCGTCGTCGGCCATGTCGGCCTCCGTCCGCAGGCGAGCAACGTGGAGGGCGGCTTCAAGGCCAAGGGCCGCACGGCCGCCGAGCGCGAGCGCGCCCTGGCCGAGGCGCGCGCCGCCGACCGTGCCGGCGCCTTCGCCCTCGTCGTCGAGGGCGTCGCCAGCGATCTCGCCGACGAGATCACGCGCGAGGTCGGCGCGCCGACCATCGGCATCGGCGCCTCGCCTTATTGCGACGGGCAGATCCTCGTCACCGACGACATGCTCGGCCTCTTCGACTGGACGCCCAAATTCGTGCGCCGCTACGGCAAGCTGCGCGAGGCCATCGGTGAGGCGGTCGCGTCCTATGCGAGGGACGTGCGCAGCGGCCAGTTCCCCGGCGAGGCCGAGCTCTACCGCCTGCGCGCGCGGTAGCCGAGGCGCAGCGCCGCACACTGTCTGAGG
>DASVOY010000610.1:0-2939 GCA_036383115.1 Allostellaceae bacterium | reverse complement strand
CAACCCACACTGGGTCGGCGCGAACGCTCCCGAAGCGTCGCCCTGGGCGGAGCCCGGCAACGGCGCTTGCGCGGGGGAACCCGGCCATCCGGGGTCGGCGCCCCGCTAAGGTCAAAACTCAATCAGGCACGATCGCGAGTCACCGCACACGCGCATAGTTGAAGCAGTCCCGCGGCTCATCACTGATATTCGGGTGCATGATCCAACGCCGCAGCAGGCCCTCTCGGGTTAGACCAGCCTTCTCCATGACGCGCGCAGAAGCCGTATTCTCCACGTCGCAAACGTCACCGATCCGCCAGATCGTCTCCTGGCCAAGAGCCCAGTCGGTGATCTCGGTGAGGGTTTCTGTCATCAAACCTCGTCCCCACCATGCCCGGGCCAGTACGTAGCCGAAGCCCAGACAATGCGGCGCCGGTCGGCGCAAGTCGAAGGCACCCCGAACGTTGTTGTCGTCGCGGCCGATGAGGACATAGGTACGGGAGAGATGTGCGGGCGCAGCCATGCACCTCGTGATATAGGCGACGGTATCATCGCGGCTCTGATGCGGGCGCCAGGTCAGGAAGCGGGTAACCTCCCTATCTTGGGCATAGCCGTCGAAGATGGGACCAACATCCTCCAACGTGATCGGCCTCAGGGTGAGGCGGGCAGTTCGGAAGACCTGGGGGAACATGCGAACACCGCGTCCTGGGAACCGCAAGCATTCGGGAAAAACGGTCCGCTTCCCGTGCCCGCGTCTGATCGACGATACCGCCGCCTATTTGCAGCGGCCAAGCTGATTGAGTTTTGACCCTAACAGTACTGCGCGTTCAGCGGGCTTGCGATCGCAGCAGCTTCTGCATCTCCTGGCGCTGCGCGAGGCTCAGCGACCAGGGGCGGCCGAGGATGTTGCCGCCGTCCACCACGAGATCATGGCCGGTGATGAAGCTCGAGGCGTCGCTGGCGAGGAACATCGCGGCCTGCGCGATGTCGTCAGGCAAGCCGGCGCGCGGCAGCGGCTGAGCGCGCGCGAAGCCGTCCTTGAGCGCCGCGGCGGTGCGATCCGACTCGGTGTCGGCGACGCCGGCGCCCTTGCCGAAGATGCCGGTGACGATGGCGCCCGGCGAGATGCTGTTGACGCGGATGCCCTTCTCGGCGAGCTCGATCGCCACGCAGCGCGTCAGATGGATCACCGCCGCCTTGGCGGTGGCGTAGATGTGCGGCGAGGTGCCGGCGCGCAAGCCGCCGATGCTGCCGGTATTGATGATGCTGCCCGAGCCCTGGCGCGTCATCGCCGGTGCCGCGTGCTTCATCCCGAGCACCACGCCGCGGACATGCGTGTTCATGATCGCGTCGTAGTGCTCCATCTCGACCTCGGCGATGCCCGTCATGCGCCCGGGATTGCCGGCATTGTTAAAAAGGCAGTCGAGCCGGCCGAATTTGCCGAGCGCGTGCTCGACCATGGCCTTGATCTCGCCTTCCTGGGCGACGTCGGTGCGGATGAAGCTCGCTTCGCGCCCAAGCCGCTTCGCCAGCGCCTCGCCTTCCTCGCGCCGCCGACCGGCGATCACGACCTTGGCGCCTTCCTCGACGAACCGCTCCACCGTGCGCGCGCCGATGCCGCTGGTCCCGCCGGTCACGATTGCCACCTTGCCCTCGAGCATGCCCATTTCCGCCTCCCGATGTCTTCCGAGGAGCCGATACGATAGGCGCGGCTATCGCGCGGCACCAGCGCCGATCAGGTGGCGAAGAGCGCGAGCACGATCGCCAGGGTCGCCGCCGAGAGCAGGTTCGACAGCACCACGGCGCTGGCCGAGCGCGCGACATAGATGTCGTAGCGCTGCGCGAAGATGAAGGCGTTCATGCCGACCGGAAGCGCCGCCGTCACCACCGCCACGGCGGTGTCGAGCCGCGAAAGCGCGAAGATCTTCGCCAGGGCCCACACCAGAAGCGGCAACGTCACGAGCTTCAGCACGACGATGACGAAGGTCTCGCCGAAGCCCGCAGCGAGGCGGAAGCCGCTCAGGCTGGCGCCGAGCGTGAAGAGGGCGCAGGGACCTGCCGCCGGGGCCAGCAGATCGAGGAAACCGGCGACGGCGCGCGGCAGCGCCAGCCCGAGGCGGCTCCACAGGAAGCCGGCTGCGATCGCCAGGATGATCGGGTTGCCGGCGATGGCGCGGCCGGCGGCGCGGAGCGCGTGGCCGGGGCTGCCGCCGCGGCCGCGGCCAAGCTCGATGACAATTGTAGCGAGCGTCAGCAGCACCACCGAATGCAATGCGATGATGAGCGTCAGCGGCTTCATGCCCGGCGGGCCGAAGGCGGCGAGGATGATCGGCGCGCCCATCTGCACGGTGTTGCCGAAGGCGGCGTTGATCGCCATGACGCTCTGCTCGCGCAATCCCAGCCCGAAGCGCCACGCGCCTGCCAGCATCGCCGCGCCAAAGAGCGCGACCGTGCCGATGAAATAGGCGAGCACCAGCGTCAGTTCGTCGCCCGTCCCCGGTATGCCGGCGGAGGTGCTGCGGAACAGCAGGGCAGGGATCGCGAGGTAATAGACGAAAATGGCGAGGCCGCGGATGCCTTCACGGCTGAGGAGCCGCGTGCGCGCCGTGACGAAGCCGGCGAGGACCAGGCCGAACACCGGCAGAAGGATCGTGATGACCGTGGCCATGGGATGCGCGGAACTGATAGCGCAGGTCGGGCGGGAGCGAAACGCCCGAAGCCGTGGCGCGGCGGGGCCTAGGGGATTATGCTTTGGGCGTGGGTTTTCCGTCCCGCGCGGGAGGGCAGCCATGGTGTCGATGACTCTTGCCGCGGCGTTCTGGATCGCATTGCACCTGCTGGTCGCCGGGCCGCTGCGGCCGTCGCTGGCGGCGCGGCTTGGCGAGCAAGGCTTTCGCGGGCTGTTTTCGCTGCTGAGCGCGGCGGGGCTGACTTGGCTCATCCTCGCTTACCTGGCGGCT
>DASVOY010000609.1:0-14770 GCA_036383115.1 Allostellaceae bacterium | reverse complement strand
GCCGCTCATCTTCCCGACCCAGTAGTAGAACCCGGCGAAGAGGCCGGTGACCGAACCCAGGGACAGCACGTAATGGAAATGGGCGATGACATAGTAGGTGTTGTGCACCTGCGTATCGACGCCGGCATTGGCCAGCACCACGCCGGTGACGCCGCCGATGGTGAAGAGGAAGATGAAACCGAACGCCCACAGCATCGGCGTCTTGAAGTCGATCGAGCCGCCCCACATGGTGGCGATCCAGGAGAAGATCTTGATCCCGGTCGGCACCGCGATGACCATCGAGGCAGCGCTGAAATAGGCGCGGCTGTCGACGCTGATTCCGGTGGTGAACATGTGGTGCGCCCACACCACGAAGCCGATCACGCCGATGGCGATCAGGGCATAGACCATACCGAGATAGCCGAAAATCGGCTTCTTCGAGAAGGTCGACACCACCTGGCTGATGATCCCGAAGGCGGGCAGGATCATGATGTAGACCTCGGGATGCCCGAAGAACCAGAACAGGTGCAGGAACAGCAGCGGATCGCCGCCGCCGGCCGGATCGAAGAAGGAGGTGCCGAAATTGCGGTCGGTGAGGAGCATGGTGATGGCGCCGGCCAGCACCGGCAAGGCGAGCAGCAGCAGGAACGCCGTCACCAGGATCGCCCAGACGAAGAGCGGCATCTTGTGGAGCGCCATGCCAGGGGCGCGCATGTTGAAGATCGTCGTGATGAAATTCATCGCACCCAGGATCGATGAGGCGCCGGCGAGGTGGAACGAGAAGATCACCATGTCGACCGCGGGCCCGGGATGCCCCGCTGGCCCCGAGAGCGGCGGATAGAGCGTCCAGCCGGTACCCGCCCCTCCGCCGACGAACATCGAGCCCAGGAGGAGGGCATAGGCCGGCACGAGCAGCCAGAAGCTGATGTTGTTGAGGCGCGGGAACGCCATGTCCGGCGCGCCGATCATCGTCGGCACGAACCAGTTGCCGAAACCGCCGATCAATCCCGGCATGACCGTGAAGAAGATCATGGTCAGCCCGTGCTCGGTGATGATCACGTTGTAGAGCTGGTGGTTGCCATGGAGCAGGCGGTCGCCCGGGAACATCAGCTCGATGCGCATGATCACCGACAAGACGCCGCCGATCAGCCCGGCGCAGCCGGCGAAGATCAGGTAGAGCGTGCCGATGTCCTTGTGATTGGTGGAGAACAGCCAGCGCTGGACGAAACCCGGCCGGTGGTGGCTCTCACCGAGCGCATAAGCGTGAGACTGCGGCATCGGCCGGTTCCCAAGCATGAGGCGGGATTGCCCCACCTCTACAATGGGCCGATACCGGCTTTGGTTCCCTGCGTCGCCGCTGGCGTCAGCCCGGCAGCTTGGCGAGACGGGCGCTCTCCTCCCAGAGCCGGCGCGCGGCGGCATCGTCCTGCGCCGCCCTGCTCGTCTTGGTGGGACGGCACCCGGAGAAATAGCCGCCGCTGACATTCGCTACCTCCGGCGAGGAGGCGAGATAGACGATCGTCTCGGCTCCCTTCTCGGGCGAGATGGCGAAGAGCTTGGCGATGCGGATCCCGATGTTGAAAAAACCGCTGTTGTTGTTACCGAAGCGGGTGGCGACGAAGCCGGGATGGAGGCAGTTCGCGGTGACGCCGCTGCCCGCGAGCCGCCGCGCCAGCTCACGCGTGAAAAGGATATTGGCCAGCTTCGATCGGCCATAAACGGTGAAGTAATGGTAGCCATGCTCCGACTGCAGGTCGGCGAAATCGAGGCCGCTTGCCGCCCGGTGATGCGCGGCCGACGCGACATTGACGATCCGCGCCGGCGCGGCGGCCGCGAGATTGCCCTTGAGGCGGTTCGTCACCCCGAAATAGGCCATGTGGTTGAGCGCGAAGGTGCGCTCGAGCCCGTCGGCGGTGACGCCACGCTCGGCGAACATGGCGCCGGCATTGTTGACGAGCACGTCGATGCGCGGCTCCAAGGCGCCGATCTCGGCGGCGATCCGGTCTATCTCGGCGAGAAGCGACAGGTCGCCATAGAGGATGCGCGGCGCGGCGCCCGGTGCGCGCGCCTTGATGCGCGCCAGCGCCGCCTCCCCGCGCGTCTTGTCGCGCCCAACCAGCACGAGCCTCGCCCCCATCGCGGCGAGGCGCTCGGCCGCGACGAGCCCGATCCCCGAGGTCGCCCCGGTGATGACGCAGACCTTGCCCTGCATCGCCGTCTTTCCGTCCATTGCCGGTTCACTCCGTCGGATTCTTCTGCAGCGCCTTCTGCACATGCCGCTCGCGGTAGAAGATGTAAAGGCCGCTGGCGATGATGACGGCGGCGCCGGCCCAGGTCCAGGCATCGGGAAACTCGGCGAAGACAAAATAGCCGAGGATGACCGTACCGATCAGCTGTCCGTAGTTGAGCGGCGCGATCACCGCCGCCGGCCCCCATTCCAGCGCCTTGACGATGAAGTAATGGCCGAACCCGCCGAAGAGCCCAAGCCCGACAAAGAGCAGGATGTCGAACAGCGAGCGGGGCGTCTGCCAGAAGAAAGGCACCACCAGCGTCGTCAGGACGAAACCGACCACGGCGATGTAGGTGTTGGAGGTCTCGGCCGAATCGCGGGCCGCGAGGCTGCGGGTCATGACCTGATAGAACGCGTTGCAGGTGGCGCTGATCAGCACCAGGAAGGACGCCGGCGGCACGGCGCCCAGGCCGGGGCGCAAGATGAAGAGCGCGCCGAGAAAGCCGACGCCGACCGCTGCCCAGCGCCGCGGCCCGACCGTCTCGCCGAGGGTGAGCGCAGCGAGGGCGATCATGATGAAGGGCGAGACGAAGCTGATGATCGCGGCGGTCGGCAGGTCGGTGTAGTGGAGCGCGCTGAAATAGACGCCGGTCGCGCTCAGCAGCAATGCCGAGCGCAGCACCTGGACCCACAGCCGCGACGTCGCGAACAATGCCAGGCCGCGACGCGGGAAGAAGGCAACCACCATGTAGGCGAAATGGCCGGCATAGCGCGCCCACACGATCTCCACGGTGGAGTAGCTGTGCCCGAGATACTTGGCCGAGGCGTTGAGGCACGGGATGAGCGACATCGCCAGCACCATGTAGAAGATCGCTCGGCCGATGTTGTGTCCGCGCGCCACGGTGCCGGATTGTCCAGATGCTCTTGCGTTCCGGGCCCCACCATAGAAGCACGAGCGCCGTCTGCCAACCCGATCGCCTCCGCCGCGCCGACCCTAGAACCGGAAATGCACGGTCGCGCCGGCCTCGAGCGTGTTGTTGTTCGGCTCGGTGGCGATAATGACCCCGCCGGTGGCCGGGATGGTGGTCGGGCGCGAGCTGCCGATCCTCCACCAGCGGACAAAAGGCCCGAAGGCAATCCTCGGCCGGAACATGGGAGGCTCGACCAGGAATTCCCCGCGCAGGCCGTAGCCGGAGTGCTGCTGGTTGGTCGCATCGCCCTGGGCGACGATGCCCGGCGCCGCCGACAGCCCGCTGACGTAGGAATTCTGGATGCCGTGGAGGAACAAATCGTATTCGACGCTGGGCCGCAACAGCCAGCCTCCGGCAGGAATGCCGAAGCGAACGCCGAACGGCAGGTAGAAATATTGCGACAGCCGATCATAGGCGGCGAAGCCAAGGGTGGTCGTGCGGCCGCTCTGCGGCTCGTATAACAGGCGATAGCCGACTCCGGCATAGGGCGAGGCATAGACGCGCCCCGCGTCGGACAGCAGGAAATCGTCGCCGACCAGCGCGCGCAGCTCGGCCTTGTAGTTCCATATGCCATAGAGCCGGCCGGAGCCGCTGGACTTGTAGTCGAGGTAGCCGGTATCGGCGTTGCCGTTCAGGGTGACGAACCAAGTGTCGAACTTGAAGGTGTACTTGGCGTCCACACCGGCGAAGGGGCCGGTCTGGCTGATGAAATTCGGCTCGCGATAGGCGTAGTAGTAGAGCTCAGGGCCGATCTCGAAGCCGCGCTCCGTCTGGGCCGCCGCCACACCGGGCAGCAGCCCGAAAATCGCCGCCAGCAACGTTCTCCACCGTCCCATCATCGCCCTCCCTGCTTCGCGACCGCTCCGCCGTCCCGGGTCAGGCCAACGTGCCGACCACCCCGCGCACGGTGTCCCATGCCGCCGGGCTCGCCGCCGCCAGCACCGGCCGGTTGGGGATCCGCGGGTCATAGGGCGCGCCGTCGAGAAAGCCGGCGATCCCGCCGGCCTCGGCGACGATCAGCATCCCCGCCGCGTGGTCCCAGGGCAGTGAACGCGAATGCAAGGAGTAGTGCGCACGGGCAAGAGCGATTTCTTTGTATTCGAGCCCGCTGCACCCTTGGTTATGCACGCCGCCGACCTGGCCACTCGCATCCAGGGCCTGGGCGGCGCGCGGGCCGTCCTTGATGCGGCCATAGGCGGCCCCCACCATTTTTGCCGGCGGAACCTCTACCGCGGCCTTGAGTCGCTGGCCGCCGGACCAGGCGCCGCCGCCCGCCTCGGCCATAACCATGGTCTCGGCCAACGGATCGTAGATCCAGCCGGCGCGTACCACAGCGTACTGGACCAGCGCGACGATGACGGCGAAGCCCGGCCGTCCACGGGCAAAATTCGCAGTCCCGTCGATCGGGTCGATAACCCAGACCGGTGCCTGGCCGGCGAGAAGGGCGAGGCGGCCGGGGTCCCCTGAGGCCGCCTCCTCGCCCAGCACGACCGAGCCCGGCAAGTAGTCAATGAGACGCTGCGTCAGGTGCCGCTCCGATTCGAGGTCCGCCAGCGTCACGAAGTCGCCGGGCCCCTTCTCGCGGATGTCCTCCTGCCGCAACAGACGGAAGCGCGGCACGATCTCCGCCTGCGCGGTCTCGCGGATGAACTCGGCCACCTTTTCCGGATCGGGCATTCGCCACCGCATGCTGCTATGTCTTCCTAACCAAAACGGCGCTGCCAATCACCAAAAAATTTCGACAGTTGAGGGGCTTATTAGCCCTTCGCTAACGCGGGGCAGCTTAGCTCTGGGCATGGCAACTTCAGCACCGGAACAAGCCGGGAAAAAACCCGGGCTCTATCGCACGCTCTGGCACTACGCCGATCGGGATCGCCGGCGGGTCGTGCTGTTCATGACGATGCTCATTCTGGCGCAGCTGATGAAGCTCGCCATCCCGTATCTATCCGGCGCCGCCGTCGAGGCGATGCAGAGCAAGGGCAACGAGGCCCTGGCTACGGCGGGGTGGGACATGGCGCTCATCTTCATCGCCTGTGTGGCGAGCTGGGCGCTGCACGGCCCTGCGCGCGTGCTGGAGCGCTTCATCGCCATCCGCATCCGCGAGCGGTTCGCCGACGCACTCTATGTCAAGGTCACGGGCCTGCCGCTCGACTGGCACGAGCACCACCATTCTGGCGACACCATCGAGCGCGTCCAGAAGGCTGGCAGCGCGCTGTTCGGCTTCGCCCAGAACCAGTTCGTCTACCTGCAGAACGCGGTGAGCCTGATCGGCCCGATCGCCGCCATCTTCCTGCTGTCGGTGCCGACCGGCTTTGCCGCGCTGTCGAGCTACACCCTGATCGCGCTGGTACTGGTGCGCTTTGACAGGGTGATGATCCGCCTCAACCGGGAGCAGAACCGGGCGCAGGCGCATTATGCGGCGGCGCTGGTCGATTGCCTCGGCAACATCGCGACGGTGCTGACCCTGCGCTTGGCGGAGCCGACGCGGCGCCTCGTCGCGGCTCGGCTCGGCGCCGTCTTCGCACCACTGCGCAGCAGCATCGTGCTCAACGAAGCCAAGTGGTGCGCTATCGATCTGCTCAATAATGGCATCAGGTGTGGACTGGTCGTCCTCTATGTCTGGCTTGCCTGGAGACAAGGCCAAGCGGTGCTGCTCGGCAGCGCGGTGATGGTGTTCCAATACGCCCAGCAAGTCGGTGGCGTGGTCGGCAACATGGCCGGCAATTACCAGGACCTGGTCGGCTACCAGACCGATCTGCGCGGCACCGACGACATCGCCGCGGCCACGGCACGGCCCGCATCGACGGCGGCCCTGCCCCCGGCCTGGCGGGAGATCCGCGTCGAGCGGCTGAGCTTCACCTATCCGGGCAAGCGGCGCCAGCGGACGGGCTTGCGCGAGGTGTCACTGACGCTCCGGCGCGGCGAGCGCATCGCGCTCGTCGGCGAGAGCGGGTCGGGCAAGAGCACCCTGCTGCGCGTCCTCGCCGGACTTTACCGGGCGGAGCGGGCAAGCTTCGCGATCGATGGCGAGGCCCGGCCCTTCCTCGCCGACCTCGGTGCGATCGCCACGCTGGCGCCGCAGGACCCCGAGATCTTCGCCGGCACCATCCAGCACAACCTCACCCTCGGCATCGACTACGACGCGGCGACGATCAGCCGCGCCTGCGAGCTGGCGGTGTTCACGCCGGTGATCGAGGCGCTGCCGGCGGGACTCGCCACCGAGATCGCCGAGCGCGGGCTCAACCTCTCCGGCGGCCAGAAGCAGCGCCTCGCCGTGGCGCGCGCCATCCTGGCGGCGCGCTGCAGCTCGCTCCTCCTCCTCGACGAGCCGACCAGCAGCCTCGATCCCGCGACCGAGGCGCATGTCTATGCCAATCTGCTCGGCGCCGCGCCCGACGCGTGCATCGTCTCGTCGGTCCACCGCCTGCATCTGCTCGACCGCTTCGATCGCGTCGTGCTGATGGCCGACGGCCGCATTCTCGATGTCGGCCCGGCCGCCGAGCTGCTCGAGCGCGAGCCGCATTTCCGCGAGCTCTGGCGACGCTATGGCGCGCCGCCGCCCGAGCCGCGGCGACGTCTGGAGGCGGCCAGCGCCGCCTGGCACGTCCACGCGGCGCGTAATTGACCGCGCTGAACCGCGTCCTCTTGGCCGACGTTTGAACCTCTCCAGCTTTGGACGGTGATCTTCGCCGGCGTGGTGCGTTCCGCGCGGGGGTATGATGCGAGCCTACGAGCACATTGCGGGCACAGTCGATCACCGCCCGCTTTTCACGGCGTGTTCTCGGCGCGTTCTCCGGGATTCCGCGATCAAGGTATGACCTAGATCAATGTTGCCGTCGCGGCGGCGGGCATGCTCTGCGGCGACGTGCCTTTGCGGCCGATCACGTCGTCGGCCAACCTTCCTTGTGAGGCTGACCGATCATGCGCTACTTGCAGGCCGTTCTCATTGCCACTGCAGTCGTTGCTCTCATTGTTGTGCTGGCCGCGCATCCCCCCGGTCGCGGCATAGGGTCGGGAACGGCCGCACGGGAGGAGCACCCGCCAGCGAGCCAGCCGATCGAGCCACCCGCCGCGCAAGGCTCGCTTGCGACGCCGGAAGCGGTTGTGGCACCTGCGGCGCCCGCGGCGGCACCGACCCAACTCGCCCAGGCGACAACACCCGCCGCGCCTCCTCAGTCAGCACCGCAACCTGCGTCGGCCGCACACGCCCCGCCTGCGCCCAGCTCCGGCACCAGCGCCCCGGCTGATGAGGCAGCGGGCCGCCAGGTGTTCCGCAAATGCCAAGCGTGCCACTCGCTCGATCCCGGCAAGAATCTCATAGGCCCGAGCCTCGCCGGAATCATGGGCAGGAAGGCCGGCGCCGAGCCGGGCTTCACCTATTCGGACGCCATGAAGCACGCCGACATCACCTGGGACTCGAAGACCCTCGATGCCTATCTCAACGATCCCCAGAAGCTGGTGCCGGGGAACCGCATGCCCTTTCCCGGGCTCAAATCGGAGCACGACCGCAGCGACGTGATCGCCTATCTCGCGACGGCATCCGGACAGCCCCGCACCGCTGCCGCTCAGCCGGCGCCGGGAGCCGGCAAGGCTCCGGCGCCCGCCGCGCAACCGCAGCCGCCGGCTGCGGCCCAGCCGATGATACCCGACATCAAGTACACGCTGCGCACCGGCATCGCCGAGGGCCGCATGGTCTTCATCGGCATCGGCGGCGCGATCGACGGCAAGGTCAACCCGGTGCTCTCGGCGGCCGAGGGGCAAGTGGTCCAGCTCACGCTCATCAACGGCGAAGGCGCCGAGCACGATATCGCCTTCCCCGACCAGAATTCCCGCTCGCCGCGGGTCACCGGCAAGGGCGCAAGCACGACCATCGCCTTCCGCGCCGGCCAATCCGGCGATTTCCTCTACTTCTGCAGCGTTCCCGGCCATCGCCTCGCCGGCATGGAAGGCAAGTTCGTGGTGACGCCCAAGCCGCCGGCCCAGGCGCTCGCCTACGCCGACATCTCGCGCGAGCCGACCGATCTGCCGCCGCCCTTGACCAAGCGCGCCCCGCAAACCGTGCGCGTCGATCTCGTGACCGTCGAGCTGGAAGGCCGCCTCGCGGAGGGCACCACCTTCGGCTACTGGACCTTCAACGGCAAGGTGCCGGGACCATTCCTGCGCGCCCGGGTCGGCGACACCATCGACATCCACGTCAAGAACTCGGCCGATAGTTCGATGATCCATTCGGTCGATTTCCATGCCGCGACCGGGCCCGGCGGCGGGGCGGCGGTGCTGCAGGTCGATCCCGGCGCCGAGAAGTCGATGACCTTCAAGCTCCTCATGCCCGGCCTCTACGTCTATCACTGCGCCACGCCCATGGTGGCCGAGCACATCGCCAACGGCATGTACGGCCTCATCCTGGTCGAGCCCGAAGGCGGCCTGCCCAAGGTCGACCACGAATTCTATGTCATGCAGGGCGAGATCTACACCAATGAGACCTTCGGCCAGCGTGGCAGCCAGGACTTCAGCGTCGAAAAGCTCCTGGCCGAACATCCTGAGTATTTCGTCTTCAACGGGTCGGTCGGCGCGCTCTCCTCGCTTCATCCGCTCCACGCCAGGGTCGGCGAGACCGTACGCCTCTTCTTCGGCGTCGGCGGGCCGAACTTCACCTCGTCCTTCCATGTCATCGGCGAGATCTTCGACAAGGTCTACAATCTGGGTGGCGTGATCAGCCCGCCCGCCGAGGGCATCCAGACCGTCACGGTCGCGCCCGGAGGCGCGGTCATCACCGAGTTCAAGCTCGATGTCCCCGGGCGTTACATCCTCGTCGACCATGCGCTCGCGCGCATGGAGCATGGGCTTTCGGGCGTGCTCATCGTCGATGGACCGCCGAACAAGGAAATCTACAACGGCGAGATCATGGCCGGAGGCGGTGGGCATTGAGGCGGGGGCTGGGTGCGGTCCGGCGGGCTAACTAACCCGCTCGGTGAGCGAGCCACATCTCCGCGAACTGTGCGGCGCTACGGCGGCACGATGCCCGAGCCGTAGGCCGCGCGGAGCCGGCGAGTGCCGCCTGGCGCGTCGACGCGGCGCACAGCTGACTGCGCAATGGCGGCATGGCGGCGGACAGGGGCCGATGACGGCTCCAAGCGTTATTGCCAATGCCTATTTCATGCCGCCGTGATCCATGCCGCCCTCCTGCATGTGCTGCATCGAGCCGTTACCCGCAGCATCGGCGCCCATGGCGCCCGCGCGCTCTACGTGAACGATGACCTGGACGTCACCGGCCTTCTCGAAGGTCAAGGTCAGAGGAAAGCTCTCCCCCTGCTTCAGCGGCTGCTTCAGACCCGTGAGCATCACATGCTCGGCGCCGGGCTTCAGTACCGCCGATTGACCCGGCCTGATCACGACGGCGCCGACGGGGCGCATCTTCATGACGCCGTTCTCGATCTTGTTCTCGTGCACCTCGGCCTTCTCCGCGATGGGCGTGCTGGCGGCCACGAGGCGGTCGGGCGCACTGCCTCGGTTTTCGATGCGGAGATACGCGGCGCCGGTCGTGCCGGTGCTGGCGCGCGCCCAGGACTGCGCCACTTGGAGCGGAGCACCGCTGCTCGTGCCCTGTTGCGCGCCGGCGCTTGCCGTCAGGAACGCCAGAAAAATGCCCAACCCGACGATCATCCGCATGGCCACATCTCCCGAAGACTCGATGACGAGCGCGGCGCCGACGCTAGTGACTAGCGGACAGCCGCGCAACGGTATCGACCTGCAGCCGGCTCTTGCTTTCGCCGCCCGCGAAGAGGGATAGAACGGGCCCAGAAGCGAGGTCGGGCGGACCGCGTCCCACCCGACATCGGAAGGGGCATAGCATGCAACAGAAAAACGCCGATCCGTCCGAGCGCAAGGCGACCGGCCCGCTCGCGGGCATACGGATATTGGACATGACGTCGGTCGTGCTCGGCCCGCTGGCCACGCAGATACTCGCCGACTATGGCGCGGACGTGATCAAGGTCGAAGGGCCCGAGGGCGATCTCATGCGCTTCGGCGGCGTCTCCCTCCACCCCGGCATGAGCGCGATCTTCCTCGCCATGAACCGCAACAAGCGGTCGCTCGTGCTCGACCTCAAGACGCCCGATGGCCGCGACGTCCTGGAGCGGCTGATCCCGACGGCGGACGTGCTGGTCCACAACATGCGCGTCGCCGCGATCGAGCGCCTCGGCTTCGGCTACGCGGCGGTTGCCGGGATGAATCCGCGGATCGTCTATTGCGCCGCGCCCGGCTTCGGCCAGGACGGTCCGGACCGCGACAAGCCCGCCTTCGACGACATCATTCAGGCCGCCTGCGGCCTCGCCGCCGTCGTCAGCGCCGGACGCGATCGGCCGGACTACGCGCCGACCCTGGTCGCGGACAAGACCACCGGCATGGCCCTGGTGAATGCGGCGCTCGCCGGCTTGTTTCACCGCGAGCGCACCGGCCAGGGCCAGTATATCGAGGTGCCGATGCTGGAGACGATGACCGCCTTCATGCTGGCCGAGCATCTCGGCGGTCTGACCTTCAACCCGCCGGTGGGCAAGGCCGGTTACCCTCGCCTCCTCGCCGAGGGGCGAAAGCCCGCCCCGACCAAGGACGGCCATATTGCCATCCTCCCCTACACTGCCGACCATTGGCTCGCCTTTTTCGACGCGGCCGGACAGCGCGAGCTTGCGGATCGGCTCGGAGTAGCGGATCGGCAGAAGCGCAACGCCAACGTCGCCGCGATCTATCGCGCCATGACGGAGATCACCCGGGAACGCACCACCGCCGAGTGGATGGAGATCTGCGACAAGGCCGACATTCCCGCGACGCCGATCGTGGCGCTCGATGAGCTGCCGCAGCACCCGCACCTGGCGTCGGTGGGTCTGTTCCAGACCATGCAGCACCCGACCGAGGGCCACGTAACCTATGTGCGGCCGTCGACCAAATTCACCGCGAGCCCTGCCGATGTGCGTTTGCCCGCACCGCTCCTCGGACAGCATACGGCCGAAATCCTGCGCAGCCTCGGCTATGACGACGCCGAGATCGCCGCTCTTGCCGCGCGGCGCGCCGTCGTGCAGGCCAAGATGTAGAAACCGCAATCGGGATCGCGACGATCAGATCAGCACCGCGATCGTCGCCACCAGGGCCGATGCGACCACGAGATAGAGTACCATGCGCAGCGTCGCGCTTTGCAGGTCGCCGCCAAAGAGGCGCGACAGTACGTCATCGGCGTGGTCTTCCATGGCATCCGCACTTGTTGCCCGCGCCAGCTCCCTCCTATATGCGTCGCGGCGGGATCAAGCAAGGGCTGGAGAGCGCGGCATGAGCCGGTCCGAGGGCCAACTCGATGCGATCGTCGTCGGTGCCGGGGCGGCCGGTGTCGCCGCCGGGCGCCGGCTTATGGAGGCCGGCGCTTCCGTCGCCATCCTCGAGGCGCGCGACCGCATCGGCGGGCGCGCGGTGTCACGCCCGACCCGTCGCGGCCACGCTGTCGATCTCGGCTGCGAATGGCTGCATTCGGCCGACCGCAACCCCTGGACCGAGATCGCGCGCCGCATGGGTTTCGCGCTCGACGAGAATCTGCCGGATTGGGGCAGCCGCATAGCCCGCAGCCGCGGCCCGGCGGCGCAGTCCGAATGGGCGAAGGTCTATGCCGAGTTCGACGAGCGCCTGGAGGAAGCTGCGAACGCGGCGCAAGACCAGCCGGCGAGCGCCTTGCTGACGCCCGGCGGCAGATGGAACGCCCTCATCGACGCCATCAGCACCTGGGCGAACGGCATCGAGCTCGAGCGCGTCTCCGTGCAGGACCATGTCCGCTATGCCGACAGCGGCGTCAATTGGCGCGTGCTCCAGGGCTACGGCACCGTGATCGCCGCCTATGGCGCCGACCTCCCGGTCCGCCTCGCCACCATCGTCGAGCGGATCGACCATGGCGGCCCGCGCGTCGCCGTCGCGACGAGCCGCGGCGAGCTTGCTGCGCGCGCGGTGATCGTCACGGTGTCAACGGCGGTCCTCGCCGCTGGCGCCATCCGCTTCACCCCCGCCCTTCCGGACAAGATCGCCGCGGCACGAGGCTTGCCGCTCGGCATCGCCAACAAGCTGTTCCTCGAGCTCGGCGGCCCGACCGAGGCGTTTCCGGTCGATCACCACGTGCTCGGTCATATCGACCGCACCGCCACCGGCAGCTATCAGCTCCGCCCGCATGGCTGGCCGATGATCGCCGGCTATTTCGGCGGGCAGCTCGCCGTCGCGCTTGAGAACGAAGGGACGGCAGCAATGACCGCGTTCGCGCTTGACGAGCTCGCCGGAATCTTCGGCAACGACATCCGCAAGCGCCTGCGACCCCTCGCCGCCTCGGCCTGGGCCGGCGATCCCTACGCCGGCGGCTCCTATTCCTACGCGCTTCCCGGACATGGCGGCAATCGCGCCTTGCTGGCGCACCCGGTCGACGACCGCCTGTTCTTCGCCGGCGAGGCTTGCTCGCCAGAGTACTTCTCGACAGCGCATGGCGCCTATCTCAGCGGGCGCTCGGCGGCGGATCGGCTGCTGGCCGCGCTCGGCATCGCCGCGCCCGACGCCCAGTCCTAGACGCGCGCGACCTTCGCCTCCAGGAGGTTGAGTCAGTCGTGCAGGAAGATGCTCGCGAAATATTGCGCGGCTTCGGCATTGTAGATGCCGCGGTTTTTGCGCGGGTTATCGCAAGACCTCTTTCCTTCCGCGCCTGACCGTCCCAATCTCTATGAATGCGGGGGCCGATCCCGGCCACGCCGCATCCATGGGGAGGACAACCATGAGCGTCGCCAGCGTCAGCAGGATCACCTCGGCGTCTTCGAAGGGCTTCGACGATGCGGTGCGCGGCGGGCTCGAGCGCGCGAGCCGTACTCTGCGCGGCATCACCGGCCTTCACGTCCTCGATCTGAAGGCCAAGGTCAATAATGGCCGCATCGAAGAATACCGCGTCACGATGGAAGTGACCTTCGTCCTCGACGAGTAGCCTCTCCGGCTGCGACGGAGCCCGGCCGCGCGCGTCGGATTCGGAATCTGATTGCTTTTCGCTCACGGTGTGTCCGGCCGGGCACAAGTTGAGCGGGCGCTCTGGGGCTTAGCCCGCTGCCGCGCTCCGGCGCGAGCGCCAAGGCTTTGCGGCCTGATCTCGCACACCTGAAAGGCGCCTGTTGCAATTTGGCGGGCGCGGTCTATCCTGCTGTCGTCACTTCGTTTTGGCTCGGCCTCGTGACTTTCGCTCCTTGCTGGGCCCCGACACGGTCCTACCAAACGACATTGACCCGTCGCGCAACGGTGCGACGGCCAATCACTTATGGAACGACCTCATGTCTATCGGTACTGTAAAATGGTTCAACCCCACCAAGGGATACGGCTTCATCGAGCCCGATGACGGCCAGAAAGACGTCTTCGTGCATATTTCCGCAGTGGAACGTTCTGGCATCGGCAACCTGCAGGAGGGCCAGCGCGTGAGCTTCGAGCTCGAGCGCGGCCAGCAAGGCAGGGTGTCCGCCGTCAATCTCAAGAGCGCCTGACCAGGCGGGGCAGCTTCGGCTGCCCCGTTGCATTTTGCGAGGAGAAGCTCGTGGCCAAGGAAGACCTCATCGAATTCGACGGCACGGTGGTCGAGCTCCTGCCCGATGCGCGTTTTCGCGTGCGGCTGGACAATGGCCACGAAACGCTTGCCTACAGCTCCGGCAAGATGAAGAAGAACCGTATCCGCATTCTCGCCGGCGACCGCGTGACGGTGGAGATGACGCCCTACGATCTCACCAAGGGCCGCATCAATTTCCGCCACAAGGACGAGCGCGCCGTGCCGGCCCCGTCCCGGCCAAGCTTCCCGCGCCGCCGATAGGAGTCCGTCCGAGCGAGGGCAAGGCATTGCGGCAGAGCCGCGTGGCCCGCTCGTGATCCGGCTTCACCCCTGACCGGGCTTGGGACAATGACCATGACCGATGAGATGATGCAGAAGCTCCGCATCAGGGAAGTCGTCGAGAATTGGGCGCTGTGGCGCGACGGCGGCGACTGGCAACGCTTCCGCACGGTCTGGCACGAGGATGGCTGGATGATGGCCACCTGGTTCCAAGGCTCGGCCGAGCGCTTCATCGAGGTGAGCCGCGAAGGTTGGAACCGCGGCGTCAGCATCCTGCATTTTCTTGGCGGCAGCTCGATCGATGTCGCCGGCACGCGCGCGGTCGCGCAGACCAAGATGCAGATCCTGCAGCGCGCTCCCGTCGAGGGCGTCGTCTGCGACGTGGCCTGCACCGGCCGCTTCTACGATTTCTTCGAGGAGCGGCAGGGACGCTGGGGCATCGTCCTGCGCCAGCCCATCTACGAGAAGGATCGCCTTGATCCGCTCGATCCCTCGACGAGCTTAAGTCTCGATGCCAAGCTGCTGGCGGAATTCCCCGAGGGCTACCGCCATCTCGGCTATCTACAGAGCCGGCTCGGCTACAAGGTCAAGCGCGACATGCCAGGGCTCAAGGGGCCGGAGGTCGAGCGCCTGTACGCCCGCGGCGCGGCCTGGCTCGCCGGCCAGCCGCATGAGTGGCTGAGCTGAGCGCTGCGGCGGCGCAAGCGCGTCCTAGAGACG
>DASVOY010000608.1:0-3214 GCA_036383115.1 Allostellaceae bacterium | reverse complement strand
ATCCCGCGCGACGGCGCGACGCCGCTCTCGACCACCCTCGATTCGATCGGCCCGCTCGGCAACAGCGTCCCCTGCTGCGCCATCGCCGATGCGGTGCTGGCCGGCGAGCCGGCCGTTCCGCCGCCGCCGGTGCCCCTTGCGGTGCAGCGCTTGGGCGTGCCGCAGACCCTCGTCCTCGACGACCTCGAGCCGGCGGTGGCGACCGCCTTCGAGCGCGCCTGCGCGGCGCTGTCGCGCGCCGGGGCGCGGCTTCAGGACGTGCCGCTCGACGAACTCGGCGAGTATGCCGCGATCAACGCCAAGGGCGGCTTCTCGCCGCCCGAGGCCTATGCCTGGCACGCCGCGCTCCTCGCCCGCCGCGGCGGCGACTACGATCCCCGGGTGCGCGTGCGTATCGAGCGCGGTCGCGCCATGAGCGCGGCCGATTATGTGACGCTCTGCTGGCAGCGGGTCGATTTCATCGCTCGCGTCGATTCGCGTACCGCCGAACTCGACGCGCTGCTCCTGCCGACCGTACCGATCATTGCGCCGCCGATCGCGGCGTTCGACAAGGACGACGATTATTGGCGGCTCAATATGCGAATCCTGCGCAACACCGCGATCGTCAACTTCCTCGACCGCTGTGCCGTCAGCGTGCCGATCCACCCGCCGGGGACGCCTCCGGTCGGCCTGATGATCGTCGGTCGCCATGGCGACGACCGCCGCCTTCTCGGCATGGCCATGGCCCTCGAGGCGACCCTTGCCCGCGACCGCTGGCGCTGACGAGTGCCGCTCGCTGCGCCGCGCTCCACCTAATAGCTCGGCTGGAGGGCGGATGCTGCTGCGACAGGCGAAGCTATGGCGGGGCGTCTTGCTGCTCGTCGGTCTCGCTCTCCTGCCGACGGGATGCGCCACTGGGCCGCAGCTGCCGCTGCTGACGCCGATCGCGGTCGCCGGAAGCTTCGGCTATTCCGAGATCCGGATCAGCGACGACCGCTACATGGTGACTTACGTCGCTCCGCCCGGCCTGACCAGCGCCTATGGCACGGCGCGGGAGGCCGATGCTCAGGCAGCGCGCACCCTGGCCTTCGACATGGCGGTGTGGCGGGCGGCGCAGATCGCCGAAGCCCAAGGCTTCGCCGGCTTTCGCATCATCGACCGCCGCTCGGACGTCGATACCTATGCCGTCCCTTATTACGACCCCTGGGACCCCTGGGGATGCTGGGAGTGCCGGCGCTTCGGCTTCCCCTCTTATCATGATCCCTTCCCCTATTCCCCTTACGCCTATCTTCAGGCACGCGTGACCATCACCGTGCAGATGCTGCATGACCCCGGGCCCGGCGACTACAAGGCCGCCGCGGTGATCGAGCAGCTCCGCCGCACCTATCCCGGAGCCGACGGCGTGCTGCCGCCGCCCGCCGGATAAAAAAGCGGCGCGGTCCGGGTTGCCCCGGGGCCGCGCCGAATCAACGAGAAGCTAGTCGGCGTCAGCGGCCGGCGCCGCCTGCTCCGCCCGCGCCGGCGCCACCGGCACCCGCGCCGCCCGCACCCCCGCCGGCCTGGCCGGTGGTGCTTCCCGAACTCTGATCGCCCGGCGCAAGCGGGCCGGTCGAGCCGGGTGGATTGTTGGTGGTGGCGGTGCCGGTGGTCGTTCCCGTGGTCGGGTTCGACGCCGAGGGCGTGCCGGTGCCCGCCCTGTCCGAGCCGGTGCCGGGCGTAGTCAGCATGCCAGGGCTCGTCGTGGTGCTGGGGCTCGTCGTGGTGCTGGGGGTCGTCGTCGTGCCGGTGCTGGTTTGTGCCTGGGCCGCGCCGGCGGCGAGCAATGCCACCGCAGCGGCGGCAGAGAGCAATGACTTCATGGGTGCTTTCCTCCAATGTTGCGAAGAGCCGCGCAGCCGCTGGCAGGCGCAGCCACTCCCCTGCCAACATTGCGGTCTGGCCCCCGCTCCGCACGAAACCGCGGGGCGGGGTGGGGGAAGGACAATCAACCGAAACGCTGGAATGCGCGACCGACAAGGAAAGACGGAGATCAGCGACGGCTTTCGCCGTCGAGGAGAACCGCGCGTCCGCGCAGGGTGGATTGCAGGCTGGTCAGGACCTCGCCGAGCAGCTTGCCGCTGGCCAGCCGCTGGCGGCCGCTCAGCAGGGTGAAATCGCCATTGCGGCCGAGGCCGGGCGCGGTCTTGACGATGGTGTAGAGGGCGTTTTCCTGGGTATGCCGGAAGACGGCGAACAGCGCCGCGCCGTCACGCTGATCGATGGCATAGTCGCGCCACTCGCCGCGCGCGACCTGGCGACTGTAGAGGGCGAGGAGCTGGTTCAGCTCGCTGCGGCTGAAGAAGATGGCCTTCTGTCGGCGCCGATAGTCATTGAGGCGCAGAACTTTCGCCATCGGCCGCGGTTGGATATCTTTGGTCATTACGGCAATGTGAACGCCAGTTTTCCCCATTTCCAGCCGCAGGTCCAGCCTCAATCCCGGCCCGGGCAGCTGCGTCCGCGCCCGCGCCCCGGCGGTTTGCCTCAGCATCGTCGAGCGGCTATGGTGACGCCGCTTTGCGCTTCCGGAGTGCTTCGTGAGCGACATATTCCAGGAAATCGACGAGGAGCTGCGGCGCGAGAATTTCGCCAAGCTATGGCAGCGTTACGGCGTCTATATCGTCGCCCTTGCGGTGTTTCTCGTTCTCGTAGTCGCGGCCTTCGTCGGCTGGCGTCAGTATCAGCTGCATCAGCGCCAGGCCGAGGGCGAGCGCTATGCCATGGCGCTCGATCTCACGCGTCAGGGCAAGGACAAGGACGCCGGCGAGGTCTTCGCCGGCCTCGCGCGCCAAGCCGGCGGCGGGTATGCCACGCTCGCCCGCATGGAGGAGGCTGCCATCAAGGCCCGCAGCGGCGACGCCGCCGGCGCGGTCATGCTCTACAACGCGCTTGCCGCCGATGGCTCGGTCGATGCGGTCTATCGCGACATGGCGACGCTGCT
Organism: Allostellaceae bacterium; assembly: GCA_036383115.1. Classification (GTDB taxonomy): domain Bacteria; phylum Pseudomonadota; class Alphaproteobacteria; order ATCC43930; family CGMCC-115725; genus DAHUYF01. The sequence goes on along the minus strand of DASVOY010000608.1, from coordinate 258 downwards.
CGCCGCACAGTACGAGCTCAAGGACGGCGATCCCAAGGCGATCATCGCGCGCTTGGCGCCGCTGACTTCCGACGCCAGCCCCTGGCGCCCGACCGCGCTCGAGCTGACCGCGCTGGCGCAGCTCAAGGCGGGAAACACGGCGGAAGGGCTCGCGATCTACCGCCGCCTGGCCGACGATCTGCAGGCGCCGCAGGCTCTGCGCGCCCGCGCCGCCGAAATAAGCGGCGCCGCCTCGAGCGGCGGCCCCGCCATCGACAT
>DASVOY010000607.1:0-2925 GCA_036383115.1 Allostellaceae bacterium | reverse complement strand
CAGGTCCAGCGGTTGCCGATATTGTCGGGGAGCGGCTCGGCCGCGGAGCTGCAGAGGCGCAGCGCCACCTCCTCGCGCTTGGGCAACTCCGGGCTCGCCAGCATGGCGGCATAAAGTGTCGGCGCGCCGTAGAAGATCGACGGCTTGTGCTGCTTCAGGATGCGGAAGACGGCGGGCGGGCTGGCGCGCTCTGCCAGCAGGATGGCGGTGGCACCGACCGACATCGGGAAGGTGAGCGAATTGCCGAGCCCATAGGCGAAGAACAGCTTCGAGGCGGAGAAGACGACGTCGTTCTCAGTGATGCCCAGGATGGGCTTGGCAAAGAGCTCGGCGGTGAGGATGAGGTGCGAGTGGAGGTGGACGACGCCCTTGGGTGTTCCGGTCGAGCCCGAGGAATAGAGCCAGAAGCAGACATCATCGCAACTCGTGGGCGCCGCTTTGGCGCGGGGCGGGGCGGCCGCGAGCAGGTCGGCGAGCATCGCCCTGCCCTCGACCGGCTGCGCGCCCGAGACCACGACCTGCTCCAGCGCCGGAAGCTGCGCCAGGATTGGCGCAAAGCGGGCGTAGAGCGCGTCAGAGACGACGAGCGCCCGCGCCCGGCTGTCGCGCAGCATGAAGTCGTAATCCGCCGCGGTCAGCAGCGTGTTGACCGCGATGGGCACGATGCCGGCCTTAATCGCGCCGAGAAAGACGGTGGGGAAATCGATGGTGTCGAGCAGGCAGAGCAGCACGCGCTGTTCCGGTTCGAGTCCAAGCGCGCGCAACGCATTGGCGGCGCGGTCGACGCGCTCGGCGAGCTCGCCATAAGTATAGGTGCCGCGGTCGTCGCGGAACGCCACCTTGCCGCCGCGCCCGGCCGCGAGGTTCCGTTCGATCAGGTCGACGGCGGCGTTATAGTCGCGCGGAATCGCGATTGGCGGTGCGTCGCTCGCCGCGCCCTCGGCGGCCATTGCTGTCTCCCTGCCGTTCCCACCCCCGAGCGTCGGGTACGTCCCAATCTTGGTCCATTAGGTGCCGCAGGCGAAAGCCTTGCGTCAAGAATTATTCTGCATGTCGAAGGATAGAGAGGATTTATAATGCGCAACCCGCCGTCTCCTCCGCGGAAACGATGGCTCGCTGCCGATGTTGGCGAATCAAACGCGGCTTCAAGCGGAGATGAGCATGGTTCGGAGATACCTGATCCTCGGCGGCACGATCCTGGCACTGGCCGCCTGCCAGAATGGCAGCGGCCCCCGCGGCAATGGCGGCCTCTTCAGCGGCGGCTCGACCAATACTTCCGGTTACGGCAACTCGACGACGGCCCAGGAGGGCTGCGCCAGCGGCCAGCAGGCCGATGTCTTGCACCAGAACCGGCCGGGCGGCAGCGACTACAGCACACTGCGCTGCCATACGAAGGGGTACTGATCCGACGGCTCAGACCGGCGCGGCATACCCGGCTGCGCCGGCTCCGGGCAGGCTGCGCGGCTTGAGCCGGAGCGCCAGCTTCTCCACAAGATGCCAGGAGAGGAAGGCGAGCGCCGCCGAAATCGGCAGCGCCAGCAGGAAGAGCCGCCACCAGGTGAGGGTGCCGCCGGTCGCATAGAGCAGCGTCTGCTCGACCGGCCAGCCATAGATGTAGAGCCCGTAGGAGAGGTCGCCGAAGCGGGCCGCCGGGATCATCGGCAGCCGCCGGTCGAGCGCCGCGTAGAGCACGAGATAGGCACCGCACAGCGGGAACAGCAGGACGAACCCGCCGAGCACCGCGCTGGCGACGAGGCCGACGAGCGCCAGGATGGCGAGGCGCCCGTCGAAGACGCGGGTGTCACGCAGCTTGTAGAGGATCATGCCGGCGACGAAGAAGGGCAGGAGCCAGCCGACGCTGCCGATGAACCAGCCGCTCGCCGCCGTGTCGAACCACAGGCAGGCGAGGCCGAGGGCGAGCAGCGGCACCAGCAGCGACAGGCGCAGCAGACGCAGGCTGCCGAGGCCGAGCACCATCAGGTACATGACGACCTCGCAGGGCAGGCTCCACAGCGGGCCGTCGACGATGTCGCCGACGGCAAAACCGGTGAAGCGCACCCCCGGCAGGCCATTGTGCTCGACGTTCAGCATCAGGTTCGAGAACAGGAAATCATAGACCCCGGCACTCGTCAGATAGGTGCCGAGCGGCAGGCTGGCGACAAGCGGGCCGAGCACGAAGGTGCAGAGCAGGATGCAGGCGGCGAGGCCGGGGTAAATGCGCAAGGCTCGCTTTGCCAGGAAGCGCAGCGGCGATCCCGTGCTCTCGAAGCTCTGGGTGACCAGGAAGCCGCTGACGACGAAAAAGACGAAGACCCCGACCACGCCGAGGATCGTCTGGCCGCCCGTCGCGAGCATCAGGGGCTCGTTGTCCTGGCGCCCCTGGTTCAGCAGGAAGGCATGCGAGAAGATGACCAGCGCGGCGGCGAGGAGCCGCAGCGCGTCGAAATTGTTCGTCCTCTCCAAAAGGTGCTCCGCTCGCGGTCTCCGCCCGTCAGGATGGCGGGGATCGCTCGCCTGTCAACCGGCGCGGCGTCGCGCCTGGTCATCACTGCTGCGGATGCGCCTGGCGCCAGACCGGCAGGTAGTCGTAGGTCGGATAGAAGTCGGTGTAATAGGCGCCCCAGCCCTTTTCCTCGATGACCCGGTTCACCTCGCGCAGCCGCTCCGGCGGGACGCGCAGGGTCACCACCTGGCCGATCCCCATCATCACGTACCAGGACACGACGTCGATGCCGGGCGGCGGGAAGCTGGTGTCGAAGCCGGTCTCCTTGAGATGCTGCTGGATCTGGGCGAGGGTCTTCGTCTGGTCGTGGCGCAGGAAGATGGTGAGGAGAAACGCGCTCGCGCCGGCGCTCTGCCCCGAAGGCGCAGGCGCGGAGGTGGTTTGCGCCGCGGCCGGCGCGGCGAGCGCGATGCCTGCGCCAA
>DASVOY010000606.1:0-2268 GCA_036383115.1 Allostellaceae bacterium | reverse complement strand
CGTCGAAGTCGCGGTAAAGGAGCTCGACCGGCCGGCTGAGCTCGATCTCGATGGTGCGGCGCGCCTCGCTTGCGGGGAAAGGCGGCAGCCGGTCCTGCAGGCTCGAGAGATCCGTCGCCACCGCCTCGCCGATGAGATCGGCACGGGTCGAGAGCGCTTGTCCCAGCTTGATGAAACTCGGCCCCATCGCCTGCAGCGCGAGGGCGAGCCGCTGCCCTGGCCGCAGCCCGGCGCGCACCCCGCCGCCCCGCCGGACGATGCGGAGGGCGCGAATGATGAAGCGGGCGCCGACAACGCCCTCGAGCGGGAAGAGCGCGTCGTAGCGCGCCAGGATGAAGGCGATCTCGACGAGGCGGACGAGGTTGCGGCCGGCGCGCAGCACCGCGAGCATCGCTCAGGCTCGGCCCGTCACAGCCGCCAGCCGGAATGGAGAGCGGCGATGCCGCCGGTGAGGTTGCGGAAGCTCACCTGCTCGAGCCCTGCCTCCTCCATCATGCGCGCGAGCTCGCGCTGCGGCGGGAAACGGCGGATGCTCTCGACGAGATATTGATAGGCCCCGCGATCGCCGGCCACGATCCGGCCCAGACGCGGCAGCACGGTGAAGGAGTAGAGGTCATAGGCGCGGCGCAGCAGCGGTGCATCAACCCGGCTGAACTCGAGGCAGAGAAACCGCCCGCCGGGCCGCAGCACGCGCCTCGCCTCGGCGAGCGCCGCGGCGATATGCGTGACGTTGCGCAGGCCGAAGCCGATGGTATAGGCGTCGACGCTGGCTCCGGCGAGCGGCAGGCGCTCGGCATCGCCGCACACCCAGTCGATGCCGGCGAGCCTGCCCTGGTCGATGGCCCGGTCGCGCCCGTGCTGCAACATGCTGAGCGTGATATCGCAGACGATGACGTGCGCCGAGGCGCCGGCGCGGTCGAGGAAGCGCTGGGCGATATCGCCGGTGCCGCCGGCGACGTCGAGGAGCAGCTGGCCGGGCCGCGGCGCCAGGCGATCGATGAGCTCGGCCTTCCACAAGCGATGGATGCCGCCGCTCATCAGGTCGTTCATGAGGTCGTAGCGGTCGGCGACGCTGTCGAAGACCTGCCGCACCAGCAGCGGCTTCTCCTCCGCCGCCACCCGGCGGTAGCCGAAATCCGCCTCGCCGCTTGTCTCGCTCCCCGCCATGTGCTGCAACATAGCGCCAAGAACCCCTGGAGCGCCACCCGACCCCATGCCCGAATTGCCCGAAGTCGAGACCGTGCGGCGCGGCCTGGCCTTGCGCATGGAAGGGCGGCGGATCGCCGGCCTGGCGCTCAACCGCGCCGATCTGCGCACGCCGCTGCCGCCGGGCTTGAAGCAGCGTGTCGAGGGCAGGCGGGTCGAGCGCCTCGGCCGCCGCGCCAAGTACATCCTCGTCCATCTCGAGGATGGTGGCGTGCTGATCGCGCATCTCGGCATGTCCGGGCGCATGGTGCTGTCGACGCAAGCCGATAATGCGCCTCCCGACCCGCACGACCATGTCGTCTTCATCCTCGATGACGGCACCGTGCTGCGCTTCAACGACGCGCGGCGCTTCGGCATGCTCGACTATACGAGCGAGGCGGAGCTGGAGCGCCATCCGCTCCTCGTCCATCTCGGCCCCGAGCCGCTCGGCAACGGCTTCAACGGGCCGGCGCTGGCGGCGAAGCTCGCCGGCAAGGCGACGCCGATCAAGGCCGCGCTGCTCGACCAGCGCGTCGTCGCCGGGCTGGGCAACATCTATGTCGCGGAAAGCCTCTACTGGGCCGGGCTGTCGCCCAGGCGCCTCGCCGGCACGGTGATCGGGCCGCGCGCCGAGCGGCTCGCGCTCGCCATCCGCGACGTGCTGGAGCGCGCCATCGCCGCTGGCGGCTCGAGCCTGCGCGATTACGTGCAGAGTTCGGGCGAGCTCGGATATTTCCAGCACCACTGGGCGGTCTACGGCAAGGAGGGCGAGCGCTGCCCAGCCTGCGACTGCGGCCGTGGTATCCGGCGCATCGTCCAGAGCGGCCGGTCCACTTTTTTTTGTGCGAAGCGCCAGCGCTGACGCTAACCTCGCCCCATGCTGCGCCGCTTCGCCCTCGTCCTGCTGCTGCTCGCGCCCGCCGGCGCGGCGCTCGCGGGTGATTTCGTCCCCGGTACCGAGGACGTGCCGCTGATGCCCGGCCTTGCGTCGGTCGCCGGCTCCTCGCTCGTCTTCGACAAGCCGCAGGGCCGTATCGTCGAGGCGCAGGCCACTGGCAAGGTCACGCGCAACGCGGTCCAGGC
>DASVOY010000605.1:0-8341 GCA_036383115.1 Allostellaceae bacterium | reverse complement strand
AAGGCATGGGGCACGCTTGGGATGGGCTTCGGCGGGCGCGAATTCGCCCGCCGCGCCGCCGCCGCGCCAGCCTTCATCGCGGCGCTGACGGATGCCTCGCAAGGCCGAGTGATCCCGGTCCCCGGCGGCGTCCTGATACGGACGGCGGCGGGCGACATCATCGGCGCCGTCGGCATCAGCGGCGACCTCTCGGAGCAGGACGAGGCCTGTGCCGTCCACGGCATCAAGTCGGCCGGCCTCGTCGCCGACACCGGCGATCCTGCCTAAGAGCGCTTAACACCGTCCATCACGGCCTGCGTTGCCCGCGCTCCGCTTCACAACGCAGAAAGCGCGACCGCGCGACGGGCATAAATCCTTCTGGTGGCTGTTAGCGACCTGATAGGGCGGCCAGGCACCGTCCTGCCGCGCCTTGCGGTTGCGTGATGGCATCGTGGATTTCCCTAATAGGAACCTTTCTAGACCATCGGTGTTGTACGGTCGTTGCAACTTGGTCACACCACGTTCTTTTCAACCCGGCGAGCCGTCATCGCGAAGAGGAGAGCTGCACGTGTAGCGTTCGCACATCGGCCGAGCCGCCGACAGCATATCTCGACTTCAGGTGAAGCCTCGGACTTCAGTGGCGCAAAACGGGTGAAAAGAATGTCGCAGCTCTCCCTTTCGGGTCCGACCCCCTTCGGCTCGCGCCGTGGAGCGGGAGACGGCTCACGGGTCGTCCGTCATGAGGTCCTGGCGCTCTCCATCGGGCTGCTCCGCGCGCTCGACATCGTCAGCGTGCCGGTTGCGGCGGTCGTCGCTTATTACGGGCGCTTCCAGTCCCTCGCCGTAGAGTTCCAGCATGGGCTGATCGTGGTCCTCGGCATGGCGGTGGTCGCGAACGTCATGGCGAGCCTCGGCGCCTATAACCTCGCCGATCTCCGCTCCGTGCGCACCCAGCTGGCCAAGGTCGTCGGCGGCTGGGGCGTGAGCATCGCCATCCTGTTGGCGGTCGCCTTCTTCGACAAGATCACCGACCAGTACTCGCGGCTCTGGATCTTCTATTGGTTCGTCCTCGGCGTCGGGCTCTCGGGCATGGCGCGCATCGGCGTCGCCGCCTATATCGGCCGGCGGCAGCGCGCGGGCAGCCTGTCGATCAGCGTCGCCATCGTCGGCCACGAGCCTTTCGCGCAGCAGGTGATCAAGGAGATCACCTGTTCCGGCGAGATCGAGGTCCGTGTCCTCGGCATCTTCGCGCCGCGCCTCGCCGGCGCCGGCGTCGCCTCCGATGCGACGATCGAGGGCCTGCTGCGGCTGGCGCGGAAGACGCGTATCGACGAGATCATCGTCCATCTGCCGGAGAAGCGCGACGCGGAGTTCGGCGCAATGCTGCGCCGGCTGGGCGAGCTTCCTGTCAACGTCAATCTCTGCCCGGATCTGTCCGACCTGCCGATCTCGCCACGCAAGCTCACGGTCCTCCAAGAGACGTTCATGATCAACGTCTTCGAGCGGCCGCTGTCGGGCTGGTCGGCGGTGCTCAAGCGCGGCGAGGACATGGTGCTCAGCGGCTTGCTGTTGCTGTTCTTTGCGCCGCTGATGCTGCTGATCGCGCTCGTCATCAAGCTCGACAGCAAGGGGCCGGTGTTCTTCCGCCAGCCGCGCTTCGGCTTTAACAACAATCCCTTTACCGTACTCAAATTCCGCAGCATGACGGCGGACGCGGCAAGCGACGCCGCCGTGCCGCAGGCGCGCCGCAACGATCCGCGCGTGACCCGGGTCGGGCGCTTCTTACGCAAGACCAGCCTGGACGAACTGCCGCAACTCATCAACGTGCTCATGGGCGACATGTCGCTGGTCGGCCCGCGGCCGCACGCGATCGCCCACAACGAATACTACGGCGAGATCATCGACGGCTATCTGCGCCGCCATCGCGTCAAGCCGGGGATCACGGGCTGGGCGCAGGTGAACGGGCTGCGCGGCGAGACCGCTACGGTCGAGGCCATGCACGACCGCGTCAAGCACGACCTCTACTATATCGAGAACTGGTCGCTGCGCTTCGACACCTGGATCCTGTTGCGGACGCTGGTCGTGGGCTTCATCCACCGCAACGCCTACTAGCGGCGGCGCCGGCGGGTGCGCCGCCGGCATGGCGCCTCCGCCGCAGAAGCGGGTTGCGTTGACGGGCAAGGCAGGCGAGGCTCCCTCCCCCTCGCCTCGCGATCCACCTAGCCATGACCGACCGCCGCCAGCAGCTCGACGCCGCCGCCATCGCCCTGATGGTGATCCTGTGCGCCTGCTGGGGCTTCAATCAGGTCGCGATCAAGCTCGCCAATGCCGGGATCTCGCCGGTACTCCAGGCGGGACTGCGCTCCGCCGGCTCTGCGCTCCTCGTGTGGGCGTGGTCGGCCCGTCGCGGCGTGCGCCTCTTCGGCCGCGACGGCACGCTCGGCTGGGGCGTCCTCATCGGCGTGCTGTTCGCGGGGGAGTTCGTCTTTCTCTATTGGAGTCTCGTCTTGACCAGCGCGTCGCGCGCGGTCCTGTTCATCTACATGTCGCCCTTCGTCGTTGCGCTGGGCGCCCATTTCCTCATTCCCGGCGAGCGGCTGCGCTGGGTGCAGGCAGTCGGGCTGGTCTGTGCATTTGCCGGCATGGCGCTCGCCTTCGGCGACGCGCTGCGCTTCCCGACATACCGCCAGCTCCTGGGCGACGCCATGGCCTTCGTCGCGGCGATCCTCTGGGGCGCCACGACCGTGGCGATCAAGGCGAGCCGCCTCGCGACGGCGAGCCCGCACAAGAACCTGTTCTACCAGCTCGGCGTGTCGGCGCTGCTGCTGCCCGTGATCTCCTGGGCGATCGGCGAGCCCGGCATCGTCGCGCCGACGCCGCTCGTGCTGGGCATGCTGGCCTACCAGATCATCGTCGTCGCCTTCGCCAGTTATCTCACCTGGTTCTGGCTCATCTCGCGCTATCCCGCCGGCCGGCTCAGCTCTTTCAGCTTCCTGACGCCGCTCTTCGGCCTGCTTGCCGGCGCGCTGATCCTCGGCGAGCCCGTCACCTGGGCGCTGGCGCTGGCGCTGCTTCTCGTCGCCCTCGGCATCGCGCTGGTGAACCGCGCCCCGCCGGCGCCGGAGACGAACGCAGGTGCGCGACCGCTCGCCGCCAAGGCCGGGCAATCCTGAGCCGGGCTGCTACGATGCGGCCGATGCGCTCTTCTTGAGCGGATCCTCGAGCGGCACCTGCGAGGTCGCCGCCCATTTCTGGCGGTTCGCGCGCTGCTGCTCGGTCTCCTTGCCCTGCTCGGCGATCTGGCGGCCCAAGGCAACGAAGGTCGGGATCTCGTCCTCGGCAAGCGCCTTCATGCGCCCCTTGCGCGCCATCGCCTTGGCGATGAATGGCTGAAGCTCGTCCAGCTTGCGCTTCTGGCGTATCACTTCGCGCTCCCTGAACTCGGGCATGACCTCGCGCGCGAAGAGTTCGAGCGCCTCGCAGATGTGCTCGTGCTGGTTGCGCCCGCCCTGCTGGATGAAGGCGACCTGATCGACGCCCGAAGCCTCGAAGGCGGCGAGATGCGCGCGCAGCTCCGCCGGCGTGCCGATGCCGCGGCTGGCGCCGGCCGGCGGCAGCGCGTGCCGCGCCTTCTCGAAATTGGCCCAGATGTCGGTGCGCCCCGGCCGGTGCTCGCCGAAGATGTAGTGATGCGCCAGCGCGTAGCCGAAGAAGCGGAAGCCGTCCTCGCCGCGCCGCCGCGCCTCGTCGCCGTCGCGATGGACCGAGAAGCCCGTCACCATGGCGATGTTGGGATTGACGGCGTGGCCGATCGGCACGCACTCTTCCTTGAAGATCCGGTAATAGTCGTCGACCCACTGCTTCGCCTCGACGGGATCGACGAAGGCGAAGGTGAGCGCGCCGATGCCGAGCCGCGCGGCGAGCTTGATCGTTTCGCGGTTGGAGCACGCCACCCACACCGGCGGGTGCGGCTTCTGCAGCGGCTTCGGCACGACGTTGCGGCAGGGCATCGTGAAATACTTCCCCTCGAAGCCGGGATAGGGATTCATGACCATCATGTTGAGGCACTGCTCGACCGCCTCGGTCCACATCGCCCGCTTGTCGTCGGGCGAGATGCGGAAGCCGCCCAGCTCCATGATCGACGACGACTCGCCGGTGCCGAACTCGACGCGGCCGTTGGAGACGAGGTCGAGCGCGGCGATGCGCTCGGCGACGCGCGCCGGGTGGTTGTAGTTGGGCGGCATCAGCACGATGCCGTGGCCGAGGCGGATCTGCTTGGTGCGCTGCGAGCACGCCGCGAGGAACACCTCCGGCGCGGAGGAGTGCGAATAGTCCTCGAGGAAATGGTGCTCGACCTCCCAGGCATGGTCGATGCCGATGCGGTCGGCGAGCTCGACCTGGTCGAGCGCCTGCTGGTAGATGCGGTGCTCGTCGCCCTCCTGCCACGGCCGCGGCAGCTGGTGCTCGTAGAAGATGCCGAATTTCATGGCCGTTCTCCCTCCTTCTTGAAGGCGGCCGCCTTGTCGTACGCGGCGAGGATGCGGCGGAAGCGGTCGTCGAGCGCGGGCCGCATCGCCGGATGCGTGAAGATGTGCAGATCGTTATCGCGAACTGCCGCAACGACGCGGGCGGCGACCTCCGTCGGATCCATGCCGGTGCGCAGCAGCTCGGCGATCTCCGCGGCGCGCTCGCGCGCTGCGGCCGGCGTCTCGCGCGGCGGCCCGAACCGCGCGGGCCGGTTGCGCCCGCTTTGGTTGATGCGGGTGTTGACCCAGCCGGGACAGAGCACGCTCACGCCGATGTTGCTGCCGGCGAGCTCGGCGGCAAGCGTCTCGGACAGCGTCACCACCGCATGCTTGCAGGCGTTGTAGGGGCCCATGCCCGGCGGGCTCACCATGCCCGCCATCGAGCCGGTGTTGACGATATGGCTGCCCTCGCCATGCGCCTTCATATGCGGCACGAAGGCCTCGATGCCATAGATCACGCCCATGAGATTGACGCCGATCACCCAGTCCCAATCGGCTGGCGGAACCTCCTCCATCGGCCCACCAGCGCTGACGCCGGCGTTGTTGCAGACGACATGGACCTTGCCGAAAGCATTGAACGCCGCCTGCGCCGCGCGCTGGACGGCGGTGCGGTCCGAGACGTCGCACAGCACGCCGCGCAGCTCGGCACCGGTTTCCCCGAGCTGGCGCACCGCCTGCTCGAGCGCGTCCCGATCGATATCGGCGAGCATCACCTTCATGCCGAGGCCGGCGAAGGCCCGGCCGAGCGCGAGGCCGATGCCGCTGGCGCCGCCGGTGACAAAGGCGCCTTTGCCGCTGAAGTCGCGCATCACGCCGCCACGCGCGGCCCGAGCGCGTCGAAGGCCGCCAGGTGCCTGACGCCATCGGGCAAAGCGAGGAGCTGCTGCCGGATCGCCTCGCGCGCCTGGGCGCGGCCATGATCGACCGTCGTCACCGCATGCCAGTGCACCATGCCGTTCCAGATCGGGTCGATGAACGTATTGCCCGGCACCCGCGCGCCGGTCTCGGTGCGGAAGGTGAAGCTGCGCAGCTCGGAGACGGCGGTCTGCAGATAGGCGACGTGGATCGCCTCGTCCTGGCGGATGCGCTCGACGAGGTCGGCGGCATGCTCGGCGGCCTCGCGGCGATCGAAGACGCCGGGCGCCCGCATGAGTCGGATGCAGAAGCTGAAGAACGCTTCGGCCCGGATCTCGATCATGAGCACGTTCATCAACATCAGGATGGTCTGCTCGTGCGGCGGCGGAATCTGCGGCATGAGGCGGCCCTCCTCGGGCCGCGCCAGGCTCGGCGGGATCTCCGGCAGCGGATAGGCGTCGCGGCCGAAGAGCAGGTCGCGCACCGCGAACCACATGGTGTCGTGGCCGCCTTCACCCGTCGGGCCGCCGCCCTCGTCGAAGCCATGCGCCTTCATCAGGCCCTTGCCGAGATGGCCGGTCGTGGTGCCGGAGATGTCCTCGTCGATGAGCGATCGGAAGTCGGGGACGGGAAATTCGGCGAGCCGGCGCCCGCGCGCCTCGACCGCGCCGGTGACGGTGAGCGCGTTCCACAAGGTCTGGCCGAGGCCGAGATCGAGCAGCAGATGCTGCTGCTCGAAGCTCGGATAGTTGCCGCGCTGCAGGAGCCGCGTCGACGCGTCGACCAGCGGCCAGCCGCGCCGCTCGAGCGCCGCCTGCCAGGCCCGCACCGCCGGCCAGCGCTTGAGCGTCCGCGGCGAGATATAGGCTCCCGCGGCGTCGAAGCCGCCATGCAGGCGATACCCTGCCTCGATCTGCGGCCGCGCATAGGGATGCTCGGCGAGGAGTTCCGTCTCGCTGTAGGCGAGTTGTGTCATGGCTCCGGCCTCCCGAACAGGAATCTGTGATGGCTTGCCGCCTCGGCGGCGCCTTCCGGCACGAGCGCGCGCGCCAGGAAGCGCGTGACGGTGTCGACGAGCTCGCGGCGCCGCACGCGCCGGCGGATGCCGCAGCCGGCGGCGCCGCGGATGAGCCCGACGATAGCGTGCCCGACCACCTCGGCATCGTAATCCCCGCGGATGGCGCCGGCGCGCGCACCGGCGCGGATCTGCTTCGCCCATTGCGCGGCCCAGCGATCCACCAGCCACTCGCCGTCGGGCGCCTCGCTGGCGATGACCGAAACGTCCGTCATCGCCGCCTTGATGACGCCGGGATTCCGCTCGGCATAGTCCATGAGCGCCTCGAGCAGCGCGCGCAGCTGCGGCTCGATGCCCTCGACCGCGGCGAGGCGCTCGCGCACGAAGCCCTCGATCTCCACCCGCGCGGCCTCGGCGAAAGCGAGGAAGCAGGCGCGCTTGTCGGCGAAATGCAGGTAGAAGGTGCCGTGCCCGACATCGGCGGCACGCGCGATGTCCTGCGGCCGCGTCGCGTGATAGCCGCGCTCGGTGAAGAGCCGCCGCGCCGCCGCAAGCAGCCGCTGCCGGCTTGCCGACTTGCGCCGGTCCGCCCGCGGCTCCGGCCGTGCCTCTTCCCGCGCTGGCAGCATGGGCTCTTCGCCGTGCGATTGCCGTTACACTGATAATTTGTCATTCCTGACAAATCGTCAATTTGTTTCGGCGCTCGGTCGCTTGTGGCAGTATGCGGCGGACCGCGCGCATCGCTGCCGCGTTCAAGGCACGCCCCCCTCAATCCCTGCAGGGCCGAGGTTTACTCATGGAAGGTCCCGCCGACGCGACGACCGCCGGCACGGCGCACCGCCATCGAGGTTCCTGGTTCCGGCTCTTCCTGCTCTGGCTCGCCGGGATCGATCTGCGCCTCACCATCCTCGCGGTGCCGCCGGTGCTGCCGCTCATCCATCGCGACCTCGCGCTCGGCGAGACGTCGGTCGCGGCGCTGACGGGGCTGCCGGTCCTGCTGTTCGGCGTCATGGCCGTGCCGGGATCGCTGCTGATCGCGCGGATCGGGGCGCGTCGCGCGGTGATCTCGGGACTCCTGGCCGTCGCCGTCGCCTCGGGCCTGCGCGGCCTCGGACCTTCGGCACCGATGCTCTTCGCCATGACCTTCGTCATGGGCGCGGGCGTGTCGATCATCCAGCCCGCCCTGCCGGCGCTGGTGAGCCAGTGGTTTCCGCGATCGGTCGCACTGGCGACGGCGGTCTACGCCAATGGGCTGCTCATCGGCGAGATGCTGTCCGCCAGCCTGACCATCCCGCTCGTCCTCCCGCTCGTCGCCGGCAGCTGGGAATGGAGCTTCGGTGTCTGGGCCGTCCCGGTGCTGCTGACGGCGCTGCTCATGATCGGCACCCCGAACGCAGCCCTGCCGGCGCATGCGTCGCGCCGGCGATGGTGGCCCGATTGGCGCGACCCGCAGGTCTGGCGGCTCGGGCTGCTGCAGGGCGGCGGCTCCGTCGTCTATTTCGGCTGCAACGCGTTCCTGCCGGACTATCTGCACGCGACCGGCCGGCCGGAGCTGATCAATGCCTGCCTCACCGCGCTCAACACAGGGCAGTTGCCGGCATCCTTCATCATCCTGGCCTTTGCCAACCGCCTGGCCGGGCGGAGAACGCCTTTGGCCGTCGCCGCGCTCGTCTCGCTCCTGGGCACCGGCGCGCTTCTCTCCGCCAGCGCGCCCCTGCTGATCGCGGGCGCGGTGCTTATCGGCCTTTCATCGGCCTTCGTGCTGATCCTGACCTTGGCCCTGCCGCCGCTGCTGGCGCCGCCCGACGACGTCCATCGGATCTCCGCCGGCATGCTGGCGATCGGCTACACGCTGGCCTTCGCGGTGCCCTTGCTCGGCGGTGCCGTCTGGGACGCGACGGGAGCGCCGGCCACCGCCTTCATCCCCGGTGCCGCGGGTGCGCTGATCGTGCTGGCGATGGCGCTG